>CBIHRH010000143.1:0-9501 GCA_966212365.1 uncultured Emticicia sp.
TCGGTACATTCTTCCTTAAATAATTTACAGGCTTTGATTATAAAGGTATTAGTACTTACAGAGACGTAAACGGTGATGGTGTAGTAGGTGATAACGACCGTATAGCAGCCGGTAGCGCCTTACCAACCAAACAGTACAATATCAATGGTAACATCGCTTTCAAAGGTTTCGATTTAGCAGTGAACTTTAATGGCGTATCAGGCAACAAAATTTATGATAACACAGCCAACGCTAACTTCTATAAATTGAGATTATCGAAAAGTTTGAATACTACTCCTGAGGCCATTGCCAATGCGAACGAATCAATCAATAACTCTGCTCCGGTTTCCACCAGATTCCTGAAAGATGGTGCATTCTTCAGATTGAACAACTTGTCTTTAGGGTATAATGTAAATACCAAAGCTATCGGCCTTGGCAGATGGGTATCTGGTTTGAGATTGTCAGTAACCGGACAAAACCTGTTTGTAATCACCAAATATGATGGTTATGACCCAGAGGTAAATATCGACAGAACTATCGGTGGTATTACTTCTTATGGTATCGATTATTTAAGTTATCCAAAGGCGCGTTCGGTAATATTTGGCTTGAACGTAACATTATAAAATTTTAGAACTCATGAAAAAGAAAATATATTCAATATTCGCGCTGGCCGGTTTGTTTGCATTGGGTAGTTGTACCGACCTGAATGAAATCATTCTGGACGAAACATTCGGCTCAAATCTTACTGACAAACAAGCGGTAGAGGGAATCATAGCGCCGGTATATGCCCGCCTTCCCGACATCTTTTTACACACTAACCATTTTGCCTTACAGGAGATTTCGACTGACGAAGCTATCCTACCCTACCGCGGTGGTACCGACTGGGGTGATAATGGTATCTATCTGGCCTTACACGCTCATACAATGGGCGCCAATGACCCGAATATCCGTAATACCTGGAACCTGATTCTACAGGGTATGTCAAGATCTATTACGGCTATTAATACCTTGCCTACCATGAACGACCCAACTGCTAAAACATTTTTAGCTGAGGCCAGAGGTATGAGAGCCTATTATTCAATGCTTACACTTGATTTATTTGGGTTGGTTTTCGTTAAAAATGATGTGGGTGAAACCTCAAAAATCATCAGAGGCACAGAGGCTTTTGAGTACATTAAAAGTGAATTGCTGGCTGTTGAACCAAACCTTGAAACAAATGTTGGCCCTGGAAGATTAACTAAGGGCGGCGTATGGTCTTTATTAGCTCGTTTGTACCTGAATGCAGCCGTGTATCGTGACAGATACGCTGCCCAATTCACTTTCAAACCGGAGGATATGGATAAAGTGATTGAGTATTGCGATAAAATCATTTCATCGGGTCAATATCAATTATCAAAGGATTATTTCTCAATCTTTAATGATGATAATCATGATAATAAAGAGTTGATTTTTGCAGTAGACCAGAGAGCAGAGCTAAACGGCCACAACCGTATGGCGTATTTCTCTATCTCTGGCGACCAGTTCCCATTGTATAATTTCCCGGCAGCCAATGGTACCGATGGTCCGGCTATCACTTCTGATTTTTATCGTTCATGGGTAGGTGCCTATGGGGATCAGGATCCAAAAGTTGACCCTCGTTTTTATAAACAAAACATCTCTATCTATACCAATCCCGGTGATTCTTGTGTGGTTGGTGAGAGTTTCAATATCGACCGTGGTATCTTACGCGGACAGCAATATGGTTTAATCAGAAAAAATGGGGTTTTTGTGAAATGCTCTAATGGTAATTTTAAAGTAGGTAAACTGGTGTACGATACACGTAACAAACCAAACCTTGATGTAAATTTCACAGAGAAAGTAGACTTTACTGTAGAAGGAAGTAACTACAATACTGGTTACCGCGTTGAAAAATATCAGTTCAGCAAGAAATCAGCCAGTGGTAGAAACTTCGGTGATGCTGATATAGTAATCACTCGTCTGGCAGATATTTATCTGATGCGCGCAGAAGCTAAGTTGCGTAAAAGCAATGATGCTGCCGGTGCATTGGCTGACGTAAACACCGTAAGAGCGGCAAGAAATGTAACTACGCCTCCTCCGGCCTTAACAAGCATGTCATTAGATTTATTATTCCGCGAACGTGGTTTCGAATTCTATTGGGAAATGGTTCGTCGCCCTGACATGATTCGTTTCGGTAAATACGAAGGAACGTGGACAGAAAAAACCAACAATGATCCTAAGAAAAGAATCTTCCCGATTCCTCAGACAGCTATAGATGGAGCCTCTAATATCCCGGGTTATTTAAAACAAAACGACGGATATTAATCGCTTACTTACCTAAATTCGTGGATTTAACCCGCGCGGCGGCCGCCCACACCCCAACGGCAGCGGCCGATCGCCCCTCTCCCCAACAATGGGGAGAGGGGCTTTTTTTGTTCCCTCCCCATTGTTGGGGAGGGTTAGGGTGGGGTCATCACCCCACCACAAAATTACTCTTATCCTTCAGATAAAATCCAATCCAGGCTAAGGCTATCAGCGCAAATGCAACCGGATTAGCACCGCCTCCAAGTTCTACAGCGGCAGCGCCACCCAGATAGGATGCGATAAGATAGAAGCCGATTTTATAGGTTTTTGGTATCCAGAACAGAATTACAAATACGATTTCAGCTATACCAAAAATAGTAATGTAAGGGCCATAACCTCCTTTGGTCATACCTGCTACAACTTGTTCGCTACCAATAATTTTCATTACTCCACTCATGATCAACATGAATGAGGGAATCGCCATAAAGATAATGGCCAGGATTTTCTGCGTTTTGCTTGACATGTTTTTATGTTTTAAGTATTTAGAAATAAAGTCTATGGTAATACAATTCGTAGAAAAAATAAGTTTAAGATTGGAAGTTAATTTCTTTTAGAAAGTAGTTTCCTTTAAGAAACTATCTAGTTGAGCGGAAGACCCAAAATATTTGTTATAGTAGTAGAATGAGAGAAAGCGGATATATTCGGGATAGTATCATTTGATAGAACTTTGTGAGTATATTTGTTAATCTTTCGATTAAATGGCGAAACTGATTAGGCATAGATTACCCGATTAGTTTCGGATGATTTAAAATATTATGACAAAAAAAATTGCTGAAACCATAGAGACTCCTGAGCATAATCCTGTCACATGCAGCCAGCACATGATGGCTGTTCAGGATGCTATGGATATTCTGAGCGGTAAGTGGAAGATTATGATAATTGGCTCATTGAGCTTTGGCAAAAAGCGCTTCATGGAATTGATACGTGAAGTAAATGGCATTGGCGCAAAAATGCTTTCAAAAGAATTGAAAGACCTCGAAGATAATGACTTAGTGAAACGTACGGTTTTCGATACAAAACCCGTGACAGTAGAATACGAACTAACCGAATATGGACATACTTTAAAAGAAGTAATTGGCTCTATTGCAACCTGGGGCGCCGAGCATCGGAAAAGGATTTTTGGAAAATGAGACTCCTCCTGATCTACGAATATATTAAGCGATAAATACTGCTGCTCTCCTGTCCATTACCGGACTTAAATTTGTCCATTTCTGGACAGAATATTTTTGCATAAATTATAAAATAGCCCTTTTAAGCCAAATAAACCACTATTTTATATTTGGCAAAGTATTTGTTCGACAAAATCTATACTAATCATATTCTATCTGATTTTTAACATGAAACGAGCATTTTTAGGAGAGTTGGAAGAAGTTATTTTATTGACAGTAGCCGCTCTGCAAGAATCGGCCTATTGTGCTTCGGTTACTCAGGCACTAGACGAGCAAATGGGCCGCAGTATCACCTTTCCTACTGTTCATACAACCCTACAGCGGTTAGAAGAAAAAGGGTTTGTCTCTTCTCTTATGGGGGGTGCAACTCCCGAGAGAGGCGGTCGTCAAAAACGACTGTTTAGCGTCACGGCGGCTGGCCAGCGGGCTTTGATGGAGTGCAGGTCAGTTCGGGCCCAATTGTGGGATAACATTCCAATCTCAATCACACAACTATGGGGAGCTTAATTAACGATGACAAACGTTCTCCTAAGCCACCCCGTTGGGCTGTCTGGCTACTGAGTCGCTTCTCCCCTGATGGAATGGAAGATGAACTGTATGGTGATTTGCAGGAGATGTATATCTACTGGCTGAAAACCGTAGGTGTCTCAAAGGCACGTTGGCAATATACACTGACTGTTCTACAATTGATTCGCCCATTTACCTGGTCTAAGACTAGCCAGGATAATGATTATGCTCAACCAAAAACATTTATATTTCAACCCGCTATGCTACCAAATTATCTCAACATTGCCTTTCGCAAACTGGCGCGCAACAAGATTTATTCTTTCATCAATGTGTTGGGCTTAACCTTGGGTATTTGCACCTGTCTGGTCATTTATCTGATTACCCAGTACGAGTTCAGTTTTGATAATTTTCATGAAGACCGTGACCGCATCTATTGTGTAGATGCTGTGGTACTTGGTGGTCGTTGGAATTGTGTTCCCGGACCTATGCCGGCGGCCATGCGCCAGGAAATGAGCGGTATTCAGACTGTGGCTGCCTACCAGACTTATAGCGCCAGTGCGACGATACCGGGTGATAAGGATGAAAAATCGAAGCGCTTCGATGACGACGGAAGTATTGTTATCGTAGAGCCACAATACTTTGACATCTTTCGTTACCAATGGTTAAGCGGAAATGCCGCAACTTCATTGACAATGCCCAATTCGGTGGTGCTTACCGCCGAAAGAGCCAGAAAATACTTTGGTGAATCTGACCCGGACAAAATCATCGGTCGGACTATCTATTATCAGGATTCGCTGATGGTTAGAGTAACAGGTGTCTTAGCCGATTGGCCAGGCAACAGTGGTTATAATTTCGGCCAATGGATTTCGTATGCCACCATCCCCGCCAGTTTTCTCCAGCATAACATAACATTGGACAGTTGGGACAATTTAAATCGTTCAAGCCAGGTCATAATCAAACTGGAAAAGGATGTAAAGCCTTCACAGATTGATGCACAATTCATCCCTTTTGCCAGGCGGCATTACGGTGAGAAAAAGGGGTTTGCTGCCCAATTGAAACCGCTGTCAAGCGTCCATTTTAATCAGGAATACGGAGGTACAACAGGCCGGAAGGCCAGCCTGCCAGTCCTGTACATACTCATGGCAGTAGCAGGCTTTATTCTTGTTCTTGCCATTGTCAATTTTGTTAATTTGTCAACTGCACAATCCATGCAAAGAGCAAGAGAAATCGGCGTCCGAAAGGTATTGGGTGGTGGCAAGCCAGGCATTGCTTTGCAATTCTTCACCGAGACCCTATTGTTAACAGTTGCTGCCGTAGGTCTTGCGACACTAATGGCAAAGCCAATAATGAATGTGTTCGCTGATTTAATACCAAAGGGTGTTCATTTTCAGATGGATAGTACTACACTTTTATTTTTGCTATTGGTAATCGTTGTGACCACCCTTCTGGCAGGGTTCTATCCGGCAAAGGTATTAGGGAACTATCAACCCACAGTAACGCTGAAAGGAATTACTGCAACGCCGGGCAGCGAAAAAGGAACGCTACGCAGAGGACTTATCGTCTTCCAGTTTACTATATCGCTGATATTTATCATCGCCTCTTTTGTTATTGGTTCGCAATTGCGGTATGTGCTACAGGCAGACCTGGGTTTCAAGACTGATGCTATTATCACACTCGGTGGTCCGCGCAACACCAGTCTGGGCAATTCTACTATCGGGTCGGATAAGAATATGAGACGGCAACAGGCCATCGTAGAAACTGGTAAAATAGCTGTATTAGCAAATAAGATACAGCAACTGGTTGGTGTAGAACAGGTAATCAGACAGTGGAAATCGCCGATGGATCAGTTGCATAGTGGATTTGGTGGTGGTGGCCTGAAAAACAGCGATGAAAAGCCGATTGATATATCCTTTCATTTCGGCAACGAAAATTATGTACCCTTTTATGGGATGAAGATAATTGCCGGGCGAAATTTGCTCCCAAACAACAATGGCAGAGAAGTATTGATTAGCGAGACTTGCGCGCGTGCCCTGGGTTTTGCTGATGTGGGCAAAGCTATTGGCCGGGAGTTAGTCGCCAGCCCTGTGGATGTATATCCAATAGCCGGAGTGGTAGCCGATTTTTATGAAAACTCTTTTCATGAGGCAAGCTGGCCAATAGTCATTCGACACGACCCTGCAAGAGAGACCGCCATTGCTGTAAAAATCGAAGCAAAAGACATGGCTGCCAGTGAGCTGAAGACGCTCATCGGCAAAATAGAGAATGAATGGAAGATTGTAGTCCCCGAAAAAACGTTTGCCTATTCTTTTTTAGACGATAGCATTGCCCATATGTATGCAGACGATCTTCGGACAGAGCGATTGACCAATATAGCAATGGGCATCACCGTTTTTATCTCTTGTTTAGGGCTACTAGGGCTGGCCATTTTTTCTACGGAAAGAAGAGCCAGGGAAATAGGCATCCGAAAGGTATTAGGAGCTACTGTGTCGGGTATTATGGTTATGCTTTGCAAGGAGATAGTTATGTTAATCCTGATTGCCCTATTGATTGCCAGTCCATTGGCGTGGTATTTCATGCATGACTGGCTGCAAGGTTTTGCGTACCGCACAGCACTTAGCGGATGGATATTTGTTATAGCAGGGGCAGCAGCTATTACATTAGCACTACTTACCGTAGGTTTTCAGGCGATGCGGGCGGCAATGGCTAATCCGGTTAAGTCATTGCGGAGGGAGTGATAGTAACTGTATTATATAAACTAACCCAATATGGTGCCATATTAAAATAGATAATTGGCACTATATTGGGTTGGAGCAGAAGATAATAAAAAAAGGATTTTCAGTAGGTGAGTTTCTTCCCCATCTTGTGGCTTCGGCTCCGCTCAGCCACCAATCGATGAGCCAATATAAAGAAAAACCAAATTTATTCAAAAGCAAAGCCCGGTGCCTGAGTGTAGCGGCCGCCGCGCGGTCGAAGGCCGCAGCCTAGCCAATTGTTTTCAACCTCTCCAAAATCACCCTTACCCTCTCCTCCACACTATAATCTCCTCTAATTTCCAAAACCGAACAAGTTTGTTCAGCCAGCCAACTCTCATGCGCAGCCAATGTCCTGCCATTCGTAGTATTATCATCATATCCCCTAGCCCACTCCATAAAATCCAGATATTGCTTATTCCTTACAGGGTCAGTAAAAATAATATCTCCGTAGCGCTCAAACTCACGCTTTTTCAGCCGCTCCATTCTTATTTCATGTGGAATGTATAAGAATACAATCAGGTCTAAGTCTATTGCCAAATCCCATTTCAACAAAGAACCACCAATTATCCAGCTATTATGTTGGCTAATATCAGCCAGAAGCATTTGATTCCGTAAGACGGGGCTTCGTCTGGTGGTGAAGGGTGGATTTGTTTTCTCCCAGAAGTATTCGTCACTATCCAAATATGGGATATTCAAATGATTGGTTAATGCTTGTCCTAAGGTCGTTACACCACTACAGGAGGCACCTAAAATATGCAGTTTCATAAAATGTGCTTGTTACTCAAAGTACAAATATACATGCTTGAAGTAGACTTAAAGGTTAAATATACCGTCCCTACGGGACTTAGGATTTATTTCAACTATTTTCTCTACCGATATATCGTCCCTCTGGGACTAAAAAATATCCCGTAGGGATGATATATCAGTAGAGAAATCCTAATATTCAGAGCCCGGTATCCCGTAGGGATAATATATTTTAATTTCATACATCAAGTGTTACGTCTAATAATCGTGTCGATTTAATGAAACGGACAAAAAAACTATTACGCTTTTATTTCTAAAATCTTAACTTTGCAAATTATTACGCATTCTGTTCCTTTAGCACCCGATGTTTCGCAAAGGAATACTTATTAACAATCCGAAAGATGTTTGAAAATTTAAGTGATAAACTCAATAAAGCTGTCAAAACCCTGAAGGGGCAAGGGAGAATCTCTGATATTAACATTGCCTCTACGATAAAAGAAGTGCGCCGCGCCCTGATGGATGCCGACGTAAACTATAAAGTTGCTAAAGATGTAACCGACCGTGTAAGAGAGAAAGCTATCGACCGCAAGGTAATGATTGCTGTAGAGCCAGGTCAGTTATTCGTTAAAATTATTCAGGAAGAGTTAACGGAGTTAATGGGTGGACAAGCCCAGAGTGCCAACCTGAAAGGTTCTCCTGCCATTGTGCTCATTGCAGGTCTGCAAGGGTCTGGTAAAACCACTTTCTCAGGTAAATTTGCCAATTACCTCAAAAAACAAGGCCGCCAGATATTATTAGTAGCCTGTGATATTTACCGCCCTGCGGCGATTACCCAGCTACAGGTATTAGGCGAGCAGATTGGTGTAGATGTATATGCTGAGCCTGAAAGCAAAGATGCCGTTTCAATTGCCAGAAATGCAGTCGCTTTTGCCAAAACCAAAGGTAAAAATATAGTCATCATAGATACGGCGGGTCGTTTGGCTGTTGACGAGGTGATGATGCAAGAGGTTGAAAACATCAAAAAAGCAATAACGCCAAGCGAAATCCTGTTTGTTGTTGACTCCATGACAGGTCAGGATGCGGTGAATACGGCCAAAACTTTCAACGATCGTCTGGATTTTGATGGGGTTGTATTAACCAAACTCGATGGTGATGCCCGTGGTGGTGCGGCGCTTTCTATCAAAACTGTAGTAAATAAACCAATCAAGTTTATATCTACTGGTGAGAAAATGGAAGCACTTGACGTATTCTACCCTGATCGTATGGCGAGCCGTATCTTAGGAATGGGTGACGTTATCTCCTTAGTAGAACGCGCACAACAAGCCTTCGATGAAGACGAAGCCAAACGTCTGAACAAGAAAATGCGTGAGAATAAGTTCGACCTGAACGACTTCCTGACACAATTGGAGCAAATCAAGAAAATGGGTAATATCAAAGATCTGATGGGGATGATTCCGGGTGTTGGTTCGCAGATTAAAGACCTCGACATCAGCAACGATTCTTTCAAACCGATAGAAGCTATTATCCGCTCAATGACACCAAAAGAGCGCGAAAAACCCGATATTATCGATGGTAGCCGCAAGAAAAGAATTGCTACAGGTAGCGGTACTCAGATTTTGCAGGTTAATAACCTCCTGAAACAATTTGACCAGATGCGTTCGATGATGAAAAAAGTAAATCAGATGCAGACAGGTGGAAAATTGAAAGGTTTTAAATAATAGCTTCGTAACAGTGTTAATATTGAGATTTTTAATCCCTACGGGATTTAGTGCATTGAGTTTGCGCTCCACTTTATTATAAAGTGTCTTTACTTTTAAAACTAAATTATTTTCAGGCCTCCTATACGCTAAAATATTATCAACCAGGCATAAAAAAAGCGTCCCGACGAAAATCGGGACGCCTTTATATTCTTCAGGAATGCTTAGTACTTTCCGCTTTAACGGTCAGCCTTCAGCGTTCAAGGTTATTCTTTAGTTTCTGTAGAACCG
>CBIHRH010000144.1:0-9432 GCA_966212365.1 uncultured Emticicia sp.
TTGATTAGATTACAAAGGTATTTTATTCACGGATAATTCAACGAATAACCCTATGATATTTTTATGCTAATCTGTAGAATTAATAGGGAAAAGAATTTACCTTTTCGGATAATACACCTCTTCTTCTGCAAATATTTCCACTACCAGCTCTTCAATAATTTTATCAAGACCTTCATACCATTCCAGATGAGGTGAATGTTTATCACAGCCTCCGGCATGAGGTACACATTGGGTATATTCATGCTGGTGATGGCAGGAAGGGCAACGGCCGATGGTTTCGAAGGTATTCCAGATTTGGCCACAGTGGCATTGCCAGTATTCGCCTCCGTCTGGTTCCCATGCACATTTAGGACAACGAATTTTCATTGATTACAGTTTTTTCATGCAATATACCAGTTTTTTCATAAAAAGAGCCACCTTCGTTGCAAAAGGTGGCTCTTGTCGTGAGGTTTTAGTGGAGGGAGATTAAACAGCTTCATTTACTAAATAAAGTTTTTTTGACGGCCGATGCAGCTGCTTTGGCGCTGGTATCTTCGTCGTCTAATTTTTTAACTGGTTCAGAAGCAGCTTCTAATAAACTACCAAGCTTATCTTGCTGCTTGGCATCTAAAGCAGCTTTGCCCGATTGTAACATACTAATGCTTGTTGTAAGCTCTTCAGCGTTACCTAACAAAGCATCCTTACCTTCGCTCAATAAGTTATTTATCCGATTCGCGCCCACCAATAATCTGATGGTATTCACAACTTTACTTAAAACGTTTGTTTTCAAAGTCCCTGCCGAAGCTAACGGAATAAGACCTTTTAAAGCTTTAGCCTGGCCCAACAATTTGTCTTTCATCTCATTGCCTCTGGTATTGGCCTCACTTTCTAATGCAAAACTTCCCGATTTCAGCGCCTCCGCTAATTCTGTCTTTTTTCCACTTTCTGAAAGACTAACAGCACGAGCTAACAAACTTTCCAAATTTACTTTTTGTGCGAATGATTCATGTGTCACGACAAGCAAAAACAAGGCAACTAACTTTAAAAATTGGTGTTTTTTCATTTTTTACTTTTTTACTGAATAAAAATATTATTAATAATAAGACGTAAATTTCGGACAAAGGATACTTAACTCAAGCTTAATAATTCCTTAATACTGACTAAATGACTGATTTTGACTACAATAAGTTGTATTCACAAGATGAAAACATGCGAAAAATTTATTGAACGGCGGGCGATTGCTCTCTTTTGCCAATATTTCTTTCAATTCTGATTGCTTCATTTTATTGCATTACCTTTGTGAAAGTAAAAGATGAAAGACCTTCTATGCAGATTATTGAAATTGGAAATAACCGGAAACTGCAGAAAGAATTTTTAGAATTTCCTGCTAGGCTTTATCAAGAGAACCCTTGCTGGATTCGCCCTTTAGATGACGATATTGAAAAAGTATTTGACCCTGAAAAAAATCCTCTTCTGCAAGACGATAATTGCATCCGATGGCTGGCAATTGATGAACAAGACCAAACAATTGCCCGGGTAGCTGCTTTTATCAATCCTCTTACGGTTATTCATAGTAATGACCAACCAACAGGAGGTATGGGCTTTTTTGAGTGTATAAATGATGAAAAAGTAGCCTTTGCGATGTTCGACCAGTGTAAGGCATGGCTAAAAGCCAGAGGTATGGAAGCCATGGATGGCCCTATTAATTTTGGCGAACGGGATAATTGGTGGGGACTATTAGCCGACCCCTACGATGCCGAACCTACGTGGTCGATGTTGTATCATCATGATTATTACCGAAAATTCTTTGAAGATTATGGCTTTCAGGATTATTTTCAGCAATATACTTTCCTGCTGCCACTTGAAGAAAAAGAAGCCCGTAAGGTAGTGCGCCCCGCTCTTTTTGAAATTGCAAACCGGATTTATAATACCCCTGGTTATGATTTCCAGCATGTAGATAAGAAACAATTATCCAGATTTGCGCAAGACTTCCGAATCATATATAATAAAGCCTGGGCGAAAAATATGGCTACAGGCGAAATGACCGTCGAACGTGCCGAAGCCATTATGCAGATGATGAAACCTATTCTGGAAGAAGAACTGATGTGGTTTGGGTATCATAATGATGAGCCCATTGCCTTTTCAATCATGATTCCGGAGCTGAATCAGATAATTAAACATCTGAATGGAAAATTGAACTGGATTGGCAAACTTAAATGGTTGTATCATAAATTAAAAAAAACCAATCATAAAGCCCGTGGAGTCATTTTCGGGGTAATTCCCGAATATCAGGGGCGGGGAATTGAATCTGCGATTACCTTAGCTTTTTCAAGAGCCTGCTGGAAACCTGATTATCAATACAAAACCTTAGAATTAAACTGGATAGGTGATTTTAACCCTAAAATGCTCAAAGTAACACAATTATTAGGCGCAAAGAAATTTAAAACTTATATCACTTATCGATATTTGTTCGACCATACGAAAGAGTTTAAACGGCATCCGGTGATTTAGGATTGTGTGAATTGTCTGAACTGTGATTTACCCGCGCGGGTAAATAACAGTTCAGACAAATTTAATAAACATTTTTATTAATAAAAGATATTTTCTTATTTTGCGCTATTTTTCTTAATTGTGATTCACCCGCCCGGGTAAAACAATGTTACGACAACTTTAATCAACATTTTTATTAATTTTGCACCGTTTTTGCTACAAAACACTATTCAGATTTCATATTTTTCATTCTAAACAATAAAATTACCCATCATCCATAATGGGATCCAGCATTTATGTCTTTACTTACAGTTGGTTCGGTGGCATTCGATAAAATTGAAACACCTTTCGGAAAAACAGATAAAATCATTGGCGGTGCCGCTACTTTTATTACACTTACTGCCTCTTATTTTGTCGAAAAAAATAACCTTGTAGCCGTAGTTGGCGAAGATTTCCCACAAAGCATGATTGACGTACTTCAATCTCACGGTGTAAACACTGAAGGCCTGGAAATTGTAGAAGGAGGAAAAACGTTTTTCTGGTCAGGTCGCTATCATAACGACATGAACTCCCGCGATAGTCTGGAGACCCAACTGAATGTAATGGGTGATTTTGACCCAAAAATCCCTGCATCTTATCAGGATTGTAGATATCTGATGCTAGGTAATACTTCACCAGAGATTCAGATGCGCGTATTAACCCGTTTGCACAACAGACCAAAATTTGTGATGGTTGATACCATGAATCTCTGGATTGAAATTGCCAACGGTGATTTGAAAGCCTTATTAAAACAAGTAGACTGCTTAACCATCAACGATGAAGAGGCACGTATGCTTTCAGGTGATTATTCACTTCGCAGAGCCGCTAAAACCATCATGGCGATGGGGCCTAAAACCTTAATCATTAAAAAAGGTGAGCACGGAGCCTTATTATTCCAAAATGATAATATCTTCTTCTGCCCTGCCCTTCCTTTAGAAGAAGTATTTGACCCAACCGGAGCCGGAGATACTTTTGCAGGTGGTTTCATCTCGTACCTTGCCAAAACCGACGATTTAAGTTTTGATAATATGAAACGCGCAATCATCTATGGTTCAGCAATGGCTTCTTATTGCGTAGAGAAATTTGGCTCTGACAGAATCCAGAATCTAACACAAGAAGAAATTACCAGCCGTATCAATGAATTCAAAAAACTGGCAAGTTTCGAATTAAATTAAAGAGACTTTATATAAATCTTAAAAATGGTCAGGTCTGAAAGCCTGACCATTTTATTTCTGTGGGGGTTCAAAATTTTGAACCCTTACGCTATCCATGAGAGCATAATTGATAAAAATAGACCATTATTTCTATCGTCAAACATTCTAATACTCCCCCATTTTTATTATTTTGCCACTAACAAAACCCATCAGCAAACCAAATGAGCAAAATAATATTAATTACAGGCGGTAGCGACGGAATCGGTGCTTCAACAGCTGAATTAGCCGCCAGACAAGGATATACTGTTTGTATCAACTATCGCCAAAACCATATTGCAGCCAACCGGATTATAGAAAAAATTAACGATGAAGGCGGACTAGCATACGCCTTTCAGGCAGATATATCTATAGAATCAGAAGTAGTTGATATGTTTGCCGCTATTGATAGTCAGGTAGGCCGTATTAGTGCATTGGTAAATAACGCCGGGATTATTGAATCACAACAAAAACTGATTGATATGTCTGCTGAGCGTCTGCATAGAATCTTTGCGGTAAATGTAATCGGCAGTTTTCTATGTGCCAGAGAGGCCATCAAGCGTATGTCTGTTAAATATCAGGGCAATGGCGGTAGTATTGTGAATATTTCATCAATGGCTGCCCGACTAGGCGCACCTTTTGAATACATAGACTATGCCGCCACCAAAGGTGCCATTGACTCAATGACTGTGGGATTATCAAAAGAAGTAGCAGAAGACCAGATAAGAGTGAATGTGGTTCGTCCCGGTACTATTCAGACTGATATTCATGGCAAAGCCGGAGAACCTGGTCGTGTAGAACGCATAAAAGAATTTATACCGATGAAACGTGGGGGATTACCGGAAGAAGTAGCCAAAGCCATCTTATGGCTATTATCTGACGACGCTTCTTATGTAACCGGAGCCACTTTAGATGTGTCTGGTGGCAGATAATATTATAGAGTTGTGAAACATTATGACAATTGTGTACATTGTGGCAATAAAATACAATAATGGCTCATCCATTCACCTCATTCATAAAACGAATCGTTGACTTACCCGAAGCAGAAGAAGTAAAGGTGTTGAAATTGCTCAAACCTATAAAAATCACTAAGGGTGAGTACTACATCAGGGAAGGGCAAGTACCTAAAAAGTTTGCTTTTGTTGAAAAGGGACTTTTCAGGTACTTGTATATCAATAATAAAGGCACAGAATTTACCAAGAACTTCATCCTGGAAAATAATTTTATTTCAGCCTACTCGGCTATGATTAGTCAGCAGCCCTCACGTATGTTTATCGAGGCATTGGAGGATAGTTATGTCTATGACATCAACTATACTGATTGGCTTGAATTGAAAAAAGGGCATGAATGCTGGAATCAGTTTCTGGTGGTGATATTAGAAAAAGCCTTTTCTATCAAAGAAATCCGTGAGCGGGATTTGCTATTATTGGAAGCACAGGAACGTTACGATATTTTCAAAAGAGAATTTCCGACCCTTGAAAACCGTATTAAACAACACCTGATAGCCTCTTACCTCGGCATCTCTCCTATTTCGTTAAGCAGAATCAGAAATAAACTGGCGCATTAACCTTTGTTAATGTTTTCCAATTAGGTATTCTCTTGTTTTGTGCTATTAAACAAACAAAAGGATGCTTACAAACAATACCATACTCATTACAGGCGGCAGCTCAGGAGTCGGGCTTGAATTAGCCAAAAGATTAGTTGGAAGAAATAATACAGTTCTGATTTGTGGTCGCTCGAAAGAAAAACTGGAAGAAACCAGACAACTCCTGCCACAAGTAAAAATCTTCCCCTGTGATATTTCATCAGAAAAAGAGTGCATTCTTCTTTATGAATGGGTAAAAGCTAATCACCCCAGCTGCAATATCCTCATCAACAATGCAGCTATTGTGCACAAAACAGCTTTTCTGAATGATGACAAGGCCATTGAGAAAGCCCAAGACGAATTTCAAACCAATATCCTGGCTCCTATCCGATTGAGTAAATTATTCCTGTCACTATTATTAAAGAATCCTAATGCTCAACTCATCAATATCTCTACCGGATTAGTTTATGCCCCTCGTGCGGTATATCCTTTTTATAATGCCACCAAAGCCGCCTTACACTCGTTTACCCAAACGCTAAGATTACAATTAAGAAATGAACCTATCAAAGTCATTGAGATACTATTACCTGTAGTAGATACTCCATGGCACAAAGGTAATCCGCCTAAAATTGCTATTTCGGTTGAAACGGCAATTGAAGAGGTATTAAGGAAATTGGAGAAAGGCAATAGCCTTGAAATCAAGATTGGAGGGGTTAATATTCTTTATTGGTTATCCAGGATTGCGCCGGGATTTGCTGTAAGGAAGATTAATTCGTTGGGAAATTAGAAATCAATTCTTTTCTGTAAACGTAGGGGTTCAAAATTTTGAACCCCTACCAAAATGATTATATCCGCAATTCTACTTCCGCCCAAAATCCGCAGGATTTTCACCCCAATAATCAGTTTCCCATTTCAAAACCTTATTGGGATAAGGATTGGCTTTCAGCCATTTTTCGGCTCTATCCAGTAGTTCAAAAACTTCCGGATTGCCGTCTGCTTCATCCAGTTTGGTATTCGCTTTTTTGTTGCGAACCCAACTAATGGCCGTGCGGGAATCTGAATAGATAGGGAGATTGGAATTGCGGTTTTTCAGATAAGCTAAAGCGTGAACGATAGCCAGAAATTCTCCGATATTATTAGTAGCCTTTGGGAAAGGACCTTTATGAAAAATCAATTCTTTGGTTTTCAGATAAAAACCCTGATACTCCATATCCTTTTTTACAGAGTTCCAGGCAGCATCTACTACAATTGACTCCTGAATAGGTGGCGGAAAAGCAGACTTAGGAATTTTAGTCTGTTTAGCAGCACTTTGCGTTTGTGTATATTTCCAATAATTTTCTTTCAATGCCGCTTCCGCCTCCTTTTTACTATCGAAAGACTTATACTTAGCTCCCGGCACACCCTCTACCTGTTTTTTACAATCATCCCAAGAGTCGTAAACACCCGCTTTCCGACCTTCCCAAACAGTATAAAATTTCGGTTTCTTTTCCATGCTGCAAATTGCAAATTTTATGTACAAAAGTCAAAAAGTCTCCCTCTCCTTTTTCAGGAGAGGGATATCTAGAGGGTGAGGTGAAAGACAACAAAAAACCTCTCCCTAAAAGGAAGAGGTCATATATAAAAAGCAATGGTACGTTTGTTACAAAACGGTTTCTACACTTTCAAAAGCCAGGTTCCAGGCATCGGCAACTCCTTTGTATACCACTTTGCCATTCACCACATTCAATCCTTTTTTCAATTCTTCATTTTCGGCACACGCTTTCTTCCAACCTTTGTTGGCTAACTGAATCGCATAAGGTAATGTAGCATTTGTTAAACCCAAAGTAGATGTATAAGGTACGGCACCCGGCATATTCGCCACGCAATAGTGTACTACATCATCAATGATAAACGTTGGGTTTTCGTGCGTGGTTGGCGTACAGGTTTCGATACAACCTCCCTGATCAACGGCTACGTCTACTACTACCGTACCCGGACGCATCGTTTTCAACATATCTCTTGTAATGAGGTGAGGGGCTTTCGCTCCCGGAATCAATACCGCACCTACAATCAAATCTGCCTCTGTGATAGCCTCACGGATATTATATTCGTTCGACATAATCGTTACGACGTTTTGTGGCATCGTATCCGACAAATATCTTAAACGCGGCAGGCTTACATCCATTATCACAACTCTTGCACCTAAACCGGCTGCCATTTTAGCGGCTTGTGTACCCACAATTCCACCACCTAATACCAATACTTTTGCCGGAGGCACACCTGGTATACCACCTAAAAGAATACCTTTCCCTTTCAATGGTTTTTCTAAGTACTTAGCACCTTCCTGAATCGCCATACGTCCGGCCACTTCCGACATCGGTACTAATAAAGGCAAGCTACGGTCGGCTTTCTCTACTGTTTCATAAGCCAGACACACAGCGCCTTTCTTAATCATGGCATGAGTGAGCTCTTCTGATGAAGCAAAGTGAAAATAAGTAAACAATAGCTGGTCTTTTTTGATAAGATCGTATTCAGAAGCGATAGGCTCTTTTACTTTTACAATCATCTCGGCAATGCCATATATCTCTTCTATTGTCGGCAACAAAGTAGCGCCGGCTTTGGCGTATTCTTCGTCTTTAAAACCGCTTCCCTCTCCGGCCGTTGACTGTACGTAAACTGTATGTCCGTGTTTCTTAAATTCAGCTACCCCTGCAGGTGTTAGGGCTACTCTATTTTCGTTGTTTTTAATTTCCTTAGGAACTCCGATAATCATTCTATCTGTAAGGTTTGTTGATGAAGTGGTTCAATCTTGTGGTTCAGCTAGACAGGCTGTGATGATTGAATCAGTTTATAGTTTATTGATGAAGTATAATTGCACGACAAAATTAGATATAAAGAAAATATTTTTTCTATCTCTGGAAAAATAAGAAATTGTTTACTTGAAACCCTATATTTGCAAAAATTATTTCTTTCTCCCATAGCATTTTCTATGCCCGAAAGAAAATTTTTCTGCCTACACTTCTCACATTTATAAGGATTCACGGCTTTATGCTTTAAACTGTATAAAAATGATAGACGAAACTGACAGAAAAATCTTGCGCCTGTTGCAGGGCAATGCTCATTTTACCTTCAAGGAAATTGCTCAACAAATTAATCTTTCGTTGACACCCGTCCACGACCGCGTCAAGCGCATGGAGCAGGAGGGCATCATAGAAAAGTATGTTTCGATTCTGAATAAGAAGAAATTGGGCAAGAATCTGACGGTCTATTGTCAGGTAACGCTCATCAAACAAACCCATGATACCTCCGAAGATTTCAATCAGTCAATTTTAGACCTCCCTGAAATTATCAGTTGCGATTTCGTCTCCGGTAGTTTCGATTATCTGCTTAAAATAGTGGTGCCCGATATGGAGAGTTACCACCTGTTCCACCAACAAAAACTCTCGGTTTTGCCCAGTGTTTCGTTGATTCATAGTTTTTTTGTAATGTCGGAGGTGAAGAGTACTACTGTTTTGCCGATTTAGGCTATGCATTGCCCTAAATGTTAAAAATGCTGCCTCATATTGAACTAGGCCGGAGAATAGCTATCTATTTAATTATATCGTAAAATGAATATTATTATAGCTCAAAGATTTCTTGAATTAGTTTCAAACATAAAAACCAGAGATGGAATGTATGTTGATAGTGATGGTGACAGCTATTCTGCAATTTCAAATATCATTAAAGGGTATAACATAGCAATGATCGATATTGCACAAATAGATATACTAGGTGGGTTTCATATTTGGCTCAAGCAAAAAGCAAAAAAAGGGTTTAATATTCATTCAACAGATTACATTTTAAAATATATGGCTGGTATGGATAGGGATAAAGCAAAAAATATGCTCCTAAGTTTATTAGAAGAATATTTAAATTCTATTATTGAAGTTTAGATAATTATATTGAAGGCGGTAAAAAAAACCTGTTACCATTTGTCTTGTTGGTCTAAACATATAAAATAATTTACCTACCATTTTTAACCTCAATTAACATTTTCTAGTTTCGGTATAACAATGAAGACATTTGGCTAAAGCCATTATAAGGATGTAATTTAGACATCCTCCGGCTAAAGCCGGCGGCAACTGATTCAATATTCATTCAATAGCCCCGCGCGGCGTCCGCCCATTTTTA
>CBIHRH010000145.1:0-9396 GCA_966212365.1 uncultured Emticicia sp.
CCTCTCAGCATTTCGTATACGCACTTCACGGCATAATATCCTTCGGCCACCATGTTCATTTCTAATTGCGCTGCTTTTACACTATAGCCCCGCCCTATCATATTACCAAAAGTACGGTTACGGCTAAACTGGGAGTAAGAAGTTACCAGCAAATCACCCAGGTATGCCGAAGCACTCAAATCCCGTTTCATTGGGTCTATCACATCAACTACCCTGCAGATTTCCTGCATGGCATTGGATACCATCACGGCCTGAAAATTATCCCCACCACCTAAACCATGCGTGATACCGCAAGCCAGAGCTACAATATTTTTCATAACCGCCGAATACTCAACTCCATATAAATCAGCCAAGGCAGAAGTACTTACAAAACGGCAACGCAATAAATCCGCAAAATCATTGGCTAGGTGAAGGTTAGGTGAAGCAATCGTGAGATACGAATGTTTCTCCAGGGCTACTTCTTCCGCATGGCAAGGCCCGGCAATTACCCCAATATTTTCAGCAGGAATCTCATACTCCTGTTCTATCCAATCGGTCACTAATTGATTAGTAGCCGGAATCATACCTTTAATGGCTGAGATAATCTTTTTCCCTTGCAGATGGCTCTTGCCGATGGTTTTGAGAGCATCAGAAAGAAAAGCCGCCGGAACGGCCAGCACCACCCATTCAGTATCTCGCAGGGCTTCTTTTAAGTTAGTATAAGGCTTTACTTTTGAGGGGTGAATCTCAACGCTACTCAGATAGTTTTTGTTATGATGCAGCCTTTTAATATACTCTGCATCCTCACTATTTCGCATCCACCATTTAATATGTACATTACCCTCGCTTAAAATCTTAACAATAGCTGTTGCCCAACTGCCCCCTCCTATAATCGTTATTTTCATTTTCTTATCTCAAAGGATTTTTCATGACGCTAAATAAACCAAAAGCCTTGAAAAAACAAAAAGACCACTTTGCAGCAGTCTTTTCGTTAGGTATGTTCAGGAGGTGTTACTAAATTATTCTTTTTTCTTACCTTGATCTTTCGGCTCTACTTTTTTGGCAACCACGTCACCATCTTTCAGTTTTTTCGATACGGCAATAAAAGGCCCTGATATAATTTGCTCGCCTTCTTTCAAACCATCTTTAATTTCAATGGTTCCGGCAGCGGTATCAGTAATACCTGTCTTCACTTCACGTAATTTCGCTTTATTATCGGCACCTGCAACAAATACCACCTCTTTAGGAAGGTCTTTTTTCTTAGGCTTTGCAGGTTCGTTAGTGTTCTGGTCGTCACTTGGTGGGCCTTGTTGGTCTTTCTTCTCTTCGGCGTTATTACCATCACGCGTAGTTACGGCAGCAATCGGTACGCTCAATACTTTCTCTTTTTTCTCAGTGATAATATCAACTGTTGCAGTCATACCCGGTTTGAATGGATATACCTTCTTCGCTTTTCTATCAATCAAATCACGGTATGATTCCGGTAGGATTCTGATTCTTACTTCAAATTCCGTTACGGCATCAGTGGCAGCCGAGGCAGCGGCTAGAGTTCCACCACTACCATTGGCAGTATTGGCAATCTGTGTTACAATACCTTTGAATTTCTTACCTGTCAATGAGTATGAATCCACATCAATATTGGCAGTATCGCCTAAGCTTACCCTTACAATATCGTTTTCATTTACATTGATTCTTACCTCCATATTGTTCAGATTGGCAATGCGAAGCATTTCGGTACCTGCCATTTGTGAGGTACCCACTACTCTTTCTCCTAACTCAACGGCCAGTTTTGACACAATCCCATTCATTGGCGCATAGATACTTGTTTTGCGTAGGTTTTCTGAGGCATCTTTCAAGCCTGCTTCTGCACTTCTGATATTGAAAGTCGAAGCCTCCAGATTAGCCTTGGCTGCAGCTACGTCTTGCTTAGCCACTTTCAGGTTGGTTTCGGCGATTTCTAAATCAGAAGCCGATATTACTTTATCATCAAATAGTCTTTTCTGACGGTCATATTCAGCCTGTGCTCTTATCACACGAGCTTCAGCCTGAGCGATTGTTGATCTTGCTTGTTCAGAACTGGCTTTTGACTGGTTCACAACGGCTTCAGCTCGTTGGGTAATTGAAATATAGTTTTCAGGTTGAACTTTCAACAACAATTGTCCTTTTTTTACAGAATCACCCTCTTTTACATACAAACCGATAATCTCACCGGGTACGTCAGGCGTGATTTTTACTTCAACCTCAGGTTGGATTTTACCCGATGCCGATACTGTTTCAATTATATCTGTTCTTCCTACTTTTACAAAATCGACTTCGGTAGGTTTTTCTTTACCTATCCAACCGGCTGATTTTGCAACCAATAGAAATATTACAAGTAGGACGACTACACCGCCCAAAATCCACCAGATTCTATTTGATTTTTTCATTGAGAAAATAAATTTGTATACAATTAGTAAAAGGTAAGTATATGGTTCTACGCCAACTAAAAGGTGAAAGGCTTAGAAATTAAGTGGTTTATTCTGATAATAATCTAAAATCTTGATTCTGAAAATATAATCATATTTTGCCTGAATCTGGTTTACTCTGGCACGATCCAGATTGCTTTTTGAAATGCTATAATCTAACGAGTTCAGCGACCCTACGTTGTACTTGGCCTCTGCTGCTCTGTAAGATTCTTCTAAAGCATGAACCTGATTACCCAAAGCTGAATATTTTTTGGCCGAATTGCTCATATTCACATAAGCTGTTTCAATATCCTGGCGTAAGCGTAAACGCACATTTTCAGCTTGTACTTCTGCCTGTTTTTGTTGGATGGTCGCCCCAGTCGTACGGAACTTGGCATTGTATCCATTAAATATCGGAATCCTTGCACTTAGTCCTAAAGAAAAGTTGATATTTCCACTTAACTGACGGAAATAAGGAATTTTTTCGGTCGACGTTGAAGAAGTAGGTAGTAAGGCAATAACCGGATAACGTACTCCTGCTATATCTACATAACCTGCTTCTGTCTCAACAATTTTTTGCGATACCAATACTTTTTCTGCCGCTGTAGAGGTAGAGCTATTTGCATTGGCAAAAGCTGATATTACCGGATATTTCAAGCCTTTGGCAATATCTACTGCTTTTTGTGCGGCTTTTATACGCATATCAGCTGCTTGTACATCTGCCAGGAAGCTCTGTGCTATATCATATACTTCATTAGGAGAGTTAGGATAAGGCGCAATGTTCGGATTCGGCACCTCTACTCTTATTACATCTATATTTCTGTCAGCAGCAATGTTCAATAATTGTTTTAACGTTAATTTAGCTGATACTATCGCGTTTTCGGCATTTACTACCTGAACTTCGTCATTAGCTAATTGTGCCTGAATATCAAATAAGTTGGTTTCAGGAACTGACCCCGCATTGACTTGTTTTTGTGTACGCTCTAATTGTATTCTTGATACATCTACCTGTCTTTGCGAAATAGCCAGGAGGTCTTCCTGCGAAAGTATATTCAGATAAGCCACAACTACGTTCAAAGTAATTGTATTCTTCATAGCTTGTAAATCTAATCTGGCTACTTCCAAATTAGTCTGGTTCAAAGCGATATTGTTTCGGGTCTGGTATCCATCAAAAATAGTAACACCGGAAGAAAGACCGAAACCATTTGAACCCACCGTATTGGTAATGATACCGTTGGTATAGGGGTTAATGTTACGACCAGAAAAAAGGTTCAGGTTGGCACTTCCGTTGAGGTTGGGGTATCTGGCCCATTTAGATTGGTCGAGTGTGTTAAGGCTGCCTTCTACTGTAAGTCCACTTTGCTTGATAGAAAGGTTGTTTTTCAAGGCCACATCAACCGCCTCTTGCAAACCTATTTTATCTACCTGAGTAGCATTAACACTTGTAGCCGTCGGCTGCTGTGCCTGAACAAAAACATTGACTAGTAATAGTGTAGGTAATAAGATTTTAACAAATTTCATGAGGAAAATATTTTTCAATTCGATGAACCAATTCGATGAAACTTATAAGGCTTTATACGAGTTTTGATAAGACAATCTTACGAAACAATTTTATATGCCTGCCACAAGAAATGGATAAGCGGTTTTATTGAAGTTTAGACTTAATACTTTAAGGTTTGAACTTCTTGAAAAATAGCTTTAAGTTTGAAGTAAATTTCATTTGTTGTTTAAGAAAGGGTTGAAAATGAGCAGTCAAACGCCAAAGGACTTTTTGAAATTTTTGAAGAATCCGGACTTCATAGACGGGATTTACAACTATTGTGATAGTTGGTGTGAGCGCTGTGCCTTTACCGATAAATGTATGAATTTTGCCATGCGCAAATACAAAGAAGACCAGAATGGTGAGGCCAGTATAGAGGATAGTTTGACAGAGGTTTTCCAACAAACAACCGATTTGATTAAGCAGATTATTGAAGATAAAGGCATGAGTTGGGAAGATATTGTGAGCCAGGTAGATACAGAAACGCCAACTATTGACCCTCATAAAGAAGCTGATAAACACCGGAATGTAAAAGCAGCTAAGGAATATACTTACCTGTACGGCTCATTTCTGAAAACAGAACAAGGCTTTATGCAAGGCAAGGGGTTGGAATTTCAGAATGATTTGAATAAAGGCATTATTTCGGTAGAAGAAGCCGAAGAGGCTCTATCGCAGATTGAAGATGCTTTTGAAGTAATCAACTGGTACCAAAGCCTTATCTATATTAAAATCAGAAATGCCTGTCAGTTGTTCTTTGAAGATGATTTAAGCGACTTCATGGTCGATTATTATAATGGCAAAGCCAAACTAACGCTAATCAGTATAGACCAAAGCATGGCTGGATGGCTGGTACTGCAGGTGCATTTTCCGGAAAAAGTAAATAAAATCACCGAAATCTTGATTCAGCTCGAAAAACTACGCCAACAAATAGAAAAAGATTTCCCTAATGCTCGTAAATTTGTGAGACCGGGTCTGGATAAGTAACACGGACTGGTAGGGCGACACCCAGTCTCCGTCGCCCGAAACGCTAAAATTCAGAAATAGAACGGGCAAATATTTAAATAATATAGCCCATACATTTTAACCTTTTTTCATGCAGTACGAAATTGTTATAGGATTAGAAGTACATTGTCAGCTTTCAACTGAAAGTAAGATTTTTGCTTCAGATTCTAACCAATTTGGCAGCGAGCCAAATACCAATATCAGTGTTATTACTCTGGGGCATCCTGGTGTTTTACCCAAGCTGAATAAAAAAGCCGTAGAATATGCCATCAGAATGGGCTTGGCCTGCGGTTGCGAAATAACGCGCAATAATTATTTTGATCGTAAAAATTACTTTTATCCGGATCTGCCGAAAGGTTATCAGGTATCGCAGGATAAATATCCTATATGCAAAGGCGGTGGAGTTATTGTTCGCCTGAAAGATGGTAAACAATTCAAAGAAAGATTTCTTGAATTACACCATATCCACCTGGAAGAAGACGCCGGGAAATCGGTACATGAAGGAGAAAACGCTTATACACGCCTTGATTATAACAGAGCCGGAACACCCCTGATTGAGATAGTCTCGGAACCTTGCATGAAAAGTGCTGAAGAGGCAGGAGCATATCTGACCGAAATAAGAAAGATTGTTCGTTATCTGGATATCTGCGACGGCAATATGGAAGAAGGCTCCATGAGAGCCGATTTGAATATTTCAATTCGCCCGGTTGGTACAGAAAAATTAGGAACTAAGGTAGAGGTGAAAAACATGAACTCAATTCGTAACCTGCAAAGAGCAGTAGAGTTTGAGTTTAAGCGCCAGGTACGTATGAAAGAAGCTGGCGAAGAGATTATTCAGGAAACACGCATGTTTGATGCCGATACCGGCGAAACTTATGGCATGCGTGTAAAAGAAACCATGAATGATTATCGTTATTTCCCTGAACCAGACTTAGTTCCTATCAGAATCTCTGATGAATGGCTAGCTTCAGTTAAGGAAAAGATGCCCGCCTTGCCTAATGAGTTATTTAAGCAATTTACACAAGAGTATGGCATTATAGATGAACATGCAGTAATATTGACTGATAGTAGAGATATAGCAGGTTATTTCCTGGAAACTGCTCAGTTTATAAAAAACCATAGAGCAATTGCCAATTGGCTGACCTCAACCATTAAAGGATATCTGAATGAAAAAAGCCTGGAAATCAGTGAATTGCCTTTGAAACCCAATCAGTTGGCAGAATTGATTAATTTGGTGGATGAAAATAAAATCAGTAGTTCAACTGCCGCACAAAAGCTACTCCCTTTGTTATTAGACAATCCAAACGAAACAGCCTTAGCACTGGCAGAGTCGAACAATTTGATTCAGCAAAGCAATACAGACACCTTACAAACGTTAATCAACGAGGTTCTGTCTGCTTATCCTGATAAAGTAAAAGAATTTAAGAGTGGGAAGAAAGGTTTGCTTGGCATGTTTGTTGGCGAGGTAATGAAAAAATCTAAAGGCACTGCCGATCCGAAACTGACCAATCAACTGTTGATGGAGGCCTTGAAATAAGCGGTTCAACCCTGATTATAGAACAATTGAATGAACACATATATGAAACAATCTATTTTTGCTATATGCTTTCTGGCCTTTGGTTTGGCTTGTCAGTCGCAGCCACAGAATGCCTCCGCTGACACAAAAGCAAACAACACCAACGGAAAGCCCTTTACCATAAAAGGTAAATTGAATAATGCGGTATCGGGTAAGGTTTATCTGGAAAGAATGAACGACAGAAATATTCCATTGAAAATAGATTCAGTGAAAATTGCTGCCGACAACACTTTCTTAATTAAAGCAAACGCTCCTGAACCGGGAATTTATCAGGTTAATATTGCGAATCAACAAGTAATAGGCTTGATTCTTGATGGTGGCGAAAACCTGAATATCGTAGCTGATGGTGTAAGCACACCAGACAAAGCCGCAACTTTCAGCGTAGATGGTTCACCCGCCATGGCTAAATTCAATCAGATAGTGGCAGAAGCACAGAAATTCCGTCAGACACAAACTTCGTTACAAGAACAATTTGACGCAGTTTCGAAGAAAAAGGAGGAGAAGAAAAAGAAAGAGCTTCAGGCATTATATATGGCCGCAGAAGAGAATTATTCTAATACAATCAAACCTATGATAGCCGACCTGGGTACTTCATTAGCTGGTTTGATTGCTATCAATAATTTTCTGAATCCTGAAAAAGATTTCGAGATTTTTGCTAAAACAGCTGCTCAATTGGAAAAGGAAGGACAGAACCACTTTTTTGCCAAGCTTTTCAGAGAAGATGTAAAGCGCAGAAGTGCAGGCTCAGTAGGTTCAGAGGCTCCTGATTTTTCTTTGGTAGATATGGCAGGTAAACCTGTAAAACTATCAGAACTGAGAGGTAAAGTAGTTATCCTTGATTTCTGGGCTACGTGGTGTGGTCCTTGTATTATGTCATTCCCCGGAATGAAACAGGCGATGGATAAATATAAAAACAATCCAAACGTACAATTCTTATTTGTGAATACCTTTGAAAGAGTTGACCAAAGCCAATGGAAATCAACGGTTACCAATTTTGTAAATCAGAGAGGTTTTAATACTTTCCCTATTATCTACGATATGGGTGGCGAAGTTGCCCTGAATTATGGTGTAAATGGTATTCCGGCGAAATTCTGTATTGATAAAGAAGGGAAGATTAAATTCAAGAGTACCGGTTTTATGGGTTCTAGCGAATTAGTACTTCAGGAAATGTCCAAATGGGTAGACGAAGCAGCGAAATAATTTTGAGACCAAAATCATAGAAAAAAAGGGAAGATTCTGAAATCTTCCCTTTTTTAATGCCTTATAATCTGGTTACGCCTTTACGCTTCAACGCAAGGTCATGCGCTGTATCATAATATGAACGCAGGTTCGTCCAGTCGAATATCTCAGATATATTTTCTACACGGTTACGTTGCATGATACGGTCACGGCGATTCATCGTTACGAAATTGAACATGATGTCAGCCAATTGGTCGGCGGCTTCATCATAGCTTTTTTCTTTGCGATCTACTACATATACCCCAACGCTTTCATAATCTTTCATCAACTGTATCATGAAATCTCCAAACCCTGATAAATCACTGGTTACTGTCGGGATTCCGCGTACCACGCATTCAAGAGGTGTATACCCCCAAGGCTCATAATAACTAGGGAAAACGCCTAAGTGACAGCCTCTCACAAACTGGCTATATTCCATACCGAACAGTGGGTTGGTAGGTGAAATAAAGTCAGGATGATACACAAATTTTACACGATCTTGCTGGTGGTTCAGCAAGTTGGTGAATTTGAGGTAGTTTGTAATCTCGTCTTCTTGCTTTAATAAGTGCGTAACCGTCTGAGGCAGTTTCTTGGTTTTCCAGGTCTGAATAGTGCGACGCAATCTTAATCGCCAGTATTCATCAACAAATTCGTTCAGATCAGGTAAATTATGGTTTTCATCTGATGCAGATGAGTGAAATAAATGCTCCCCTACCTGTTTTTCTATCGCTTCGCAGGTCTCCCTTATTTCTTCCATTACGGCTCTTGACTGCAAGACTTCGGGATTAATAGAGTATACCGGATTTTTAGTGATAATAAACATCACAATAGTAGTATCAAGCCCTGCCTGTACAATCTTAAAGTTCAGTCTTTTCAGTGCCTCCAGAGTCAAATCATAGCCTTTGTTTCTGAACTCATAACGGCCGGAAGTAAAGAAATAAAGGGTATTATCTAAATCCCATGAATAACTCTGGAAGAAATGTCCCATTACAAACTGATGGATTTTTTCCTTATATTTTAAGTGTAGGTTCTGGAATTCGTGCGTAGCGGCAAAACGAGTCACGTTCAAACCATTTGGTAAAATCAAATCACACGTACGTCCGAAAAACACTTCACATTCTTTAGCTGTTACATCACTTACGGTTGTGAGTACATGGCATTTTTGTGCGGCAAAACGCTCAATTTTTGCCTGTGCCTCTACCCCATAGTGTTGTGCCTCGTATTCCCAGTTATAATAACGTAATTTTTCATAGAAATCAGGCTCATTACCGGCTATATAACGGCCTAACATGGTAGCATGTGTGGTAAATACAGTTGAAATTGGTACGTTATCTGTACGGATATCTATCAATGCTGTCGCCACCATCCATTCGTGAAAGTGTGCTACTATATCATTTTTATGCCCATACGTTTCGCCAAATTCTGTCAGGAATATTCGTATCATTTCTCCTAACACAATTACCTGGTCAACGAGTGGTTCGGCGTTTAAAGTAGAAATCTGATGCTTATTCCATAAGGCATGTTTGAGGTCATTGCTCTTATATAAGAGATTCTTAAAGTCCAATAAAACAATTTTGGGTTTGCCTGTCACAAGCCATCGACCATAATGTGCTTCATAACCCATCTCTTGCATTCGC
>CBIHRH010000146.1:0-9394 GCA_966212365.1 uncultured Emticicia sp.
GGCAGCTATTCCCCATCTCGACAGATCAAAGAAGCGATGGCCTTCCATACCAAACTCTAAGCGAGTTTCAAAACGTACGGCTTTACGTGCTAAAGCTTTGTCTGTCCAGGGAGTAGTATAATTTTTAATATTATAATTAGCAGCCGGAACCGGATTACCCTGTGCATCAAATACCAAGGTATAAGCATCACGGGTAGCTCCCTGGGTAGCTTTTTGAACAAAACCTGCAGGGTTTGCCGCGCGGGTTCTAATCATATTTACCAGTTCTCTTGCTTTTTCAAGGCTTCCGATTTCAACTTCGCACTCAGCCAACCAAAGCAGAATCATATCATAACGCAATAAGCGGTAGTTGTTGCTGGTTAAGTTACCCCAACCGTTTACCCCGGTAAATGCTTTAGAAGGGATATGTTTTCTTGGAGAATACGGTCCTGCATAGGTTTGGTCACGGATAAAATCTACATTATGAATTTTGTAGTCGATGAACAAAATACCGCGACGGCCTACAGTATGGTCTAAGCGAGGGTCTAGCATGCCTTCATACGGTGTATATGGGTCTTCTAATTTTAAGCCCTGATCGTTTTTCACGTCAGAATCATTGAAAGTATCCAATAATGGTAAACCATCGGCACCTGTTTTGAAAGCATTCACCAGGTTTTGCGACGGTTGATAGAAACCGCAACATCCCCAAGGAGAAGCATAAGGGTGAGCAAGACCTACACCCTGGTTAGCAGCATCACCAGTAGCACTTGAAGAAGCAAATTGTACTTCAAAGATTGATTCAGCGTTGTTACGTGTGCTGGCGTCAAAATTATCTCTGTAAAGATCAACCAGTCTGTATTTACCGCTATTGATGATTTCTTCAAGAATAGCTTTGGCCGCCGTTAATTTAGCCGCATTAGCCGCACCAGTATTTACATCAAATCCCTGGAACATCAATGCTTTAGCCTGAAGACCTTTAGCAGCCCATTTCGTAGGGCGGCCTACCTGTGCCTGAGTAGCAGGTAATACACCTGCGGCATCTGCCAGATCTTTTTCGATTTTAGCCCAGGCCTGTGGGTCAACGGGTACTTTCGTGCTTTCCAGGTCATTCAAATTAAAAATAGCATCATCAATGTAAGGAATGTTCTTCCACATTTTCTTTGCTTCAAAATGGAATAAGGCTCTCAGGAATTTAGCTTCTGCCAAAATCTGCGCTCTTCTTGCTTCACTTATATCTTTTACATCCTTCAATGTATTGATAACATCGTTTGTACGAGCTACACCTTTAAATAGCCCTCTCCATTTATTTTTAATATGGTTATTAGTAGGCTGAAAATCCCATTTTTCAAGGAAAGATTCTTCCGGTTGGTCACCTGCATCGGTACCTTTATAGGCATCATCAGAAGGTACTCCACCAAAAACCCAGTTATGAATATCATTCATCCAGGGGTCTTGTCCGTCAAGACCGGTTCCATCAATCATAGCGTACGCTCCCAATAATACCCCCTCTACCCCTTTGGCAGTTTTTAATGAGGTAGGGCTATATTGGGCTTGTGGCTCGCGGGTCAGGAACTCATCACTACACCCGATTGCAAACCCAACTGTAAGTCCCGTAGCCAGAAATATTTTAACAATATTGTTACTTTTCATATCTGAATTGTATTTGATTAAAAGTAATTGATTCTTGGTTTTAAGATTAATGACTAAAAACCAAAGTTAACACCTACAATAAATGTTCTTGATACAGGCATATACCCACCATCAAAGCCTAAAGTATTGTCAGTTCCTGTCTGAATCTCAGGGTTAAGACCTGTATACTTAGTAAATGTTGCCAGGTTTTGCATTTGCAGATAAATCTGTGCGTTGTCCAGCGCAGTTTTTCCTGCAATTTTCGCTGGCAGATTATATGTTAACTGCACGTTTTTGATACGGAAATAAGAACCATCTTCGATGAAATAGCTAGACGGACGGCTTGATATCTGGTCGTTAGCGTCCATAATAGGTACAGTACCTGAAGTATGGTCTGGCTGCCAGGCATCATACAAAGCACGTTTCGAACGGTTCCCCTGGAATGTGTTGAAATCAGAGAAGTAACGTGTATAGTTAAATACATCGTTTCCTTGTGTACCGTTGCAGAAGATCGTTAAATCAAATGCTTTCCAGCCTAAGTTCAGGCTCAAACCATAAACGAAATCAGGGTGAGGATTACCGATGATTGTACGGTCAGCATCTGTGATTTTACCATCACCGTTAATATCAGCCATTTTAAATTTACCCGGTTTGTTATAATCTTCGTATTTAGGCCATGCATCTGCCTCAGATTGTGACTGGAAGATACCTACCACCTGATAACCATAGAAAGATGACACCGGTAAGCCGGCTTGAGTTAAAGTAACTGCAGGTACACGAGAGCCATAGCCGAAATAACGGGTATTAGGGCTGGCGTCTAATTTATCAACGTTGTTTCTATAAGTAGATAAGTTGGCAGCAATGCTATAACGGAAGTTATTGATATTGCTCTTATAGTTGATACCTACATCAAGACCTTTGTTGGTCATCTGGCCAACATTGAAAGATGGCGCAGCGGCATCGCCCACAGTAAAGGTCAATGGAGTAGTGAATAACATATCAGTAGTTACACGTTTCCAGAAATCGATTTCAAAGCCTAATTTACCTTTAAATAAAGAAGCATCTAAACCAACGTTTGTTGAAGTGGTAGCTTCCCATTTTGCATTAGGGTTACCAAACGCCTGTGTATCGTAACCGATAGTTGGCGTAGTCTGGTTGCCATCAACCGGATAACCTGCATGCCAGATATCAGAACGATAAGTAGTATAAGCGTTATAGTTACCAATTTTCTGGTTACCTGTTTTACCCCAACCAAAACGAACTTTCAAATCGCTGACAAACGGAAGGTTTGTAGAAATGAATTTCTCTTCTGATAAACGCCAGCCTAAGCTAAATGCAGGGAAAAGTGCATTACGAGAAGCTGACAAGAAACGAGATGAAGCGTCATTTCTAATGATAGCCTGTACTAAGTATTTATCGTTGTAAGCGTAGTTGAACTTACCGAATTGAGAGAACAAAGTGTAGTCGTTACCTACTCTACCATAGTTACCTACTTTGGTTGGGTCTCCTAAGTCAAGGTAGCTGATGATTGGTAAAGTTTCAAACGCATAACCGTTACGGGTAGCACCGAAATACTCACCAAATTGTTTGATAGCCTCAGTACCTACGTAAGCATCAACTTTATGAACATTGGCGAACACTTTGCTGAACGACAAGGTATTTTGCCATACCCATTGGTAGTCGTAGCTGGTGTTTGATTCTGAACCGTTATTGAAGCTACCTTCAATATACTCAGGGTTTGCACGACCGATATATTTACCATTTTCACCCGTTACATCAATACCTAAACTGGTTTTGAGTGTCAGGAATGGAAGAATATCATACTCACCGTAGATATTACCGAAACCTCTTAAACGGTATCTTCTGTTATCAGCGGCACGAGCCAACGTTGCATAAGGGTTTGAGTTATTACCTAAGTTAGCACCACGAGAACCAGAGAAGAAACCTGAGATATCATACAATGGTAATAATGGGTGGTGTTTGTAAGAACCCGAAACAGCGTTTTGCTCTTCGTTATTGTTGAAGCCTCCTTTACGGTTGTCTAGTGACACAGTAAAGTTTTCACCTACTCTCAGTTTTTTGTTGATAGCAGAAAACTCTGTATTTGAACGTAAAGTATAACGATCGTAACCGATGAATTTAACAACACCATCTTGTGAGAAATAACCAACCGACAAAGCATAACGGCTATTTTCTGAACCACCACTAGCTGTTAACTGATAGTTTTGAATAGGCGCTGTTTGTGTCACCTCTCCCCACCAGTAAGTATCTGCCGATTTTGTGATAGCATAGATGTTATCAGGTGTTAATGAATAGAGAGCAGGGTTTGTATTGGCTGCTCCTTCTTTACCTGCACTTGGGAATACGTAATCTGGAATAGTAACTTCACCGTTAGGGCCAAAAGTATACTGACCATGTGATGGAGTTTTTCCGGCATATTTATCAGCTAAATAAAGGTATTTACCCAGTTCTGCAGCATTTAAAGACTCTACATTTTCTGAAACTTTCTGAGTTCCATAGTAAGCGGAGAAATTAATTTTTGCAGGGCCGATTTTTCCTTTCTTGGTTGTGATGATTACCACACCATTGGCCGCACGAGAACCATAAATTGAAGAGGCAGAAGCATCTTTCAGAATTTGTATGGTTTCAATATCATTCGGGTTAAGGTTTCCCTGGTTTTCTGTAGGAACACCATCAATAATAAATAAAGGGTCGTTGTTTCCGATTGTACCAAAACCACGGATACGAACAGTTGCATTACCACCCGGTGTTGCATCGTTTACGATACTAAGACCAGAGGCGCGTCCTTGCAATTGTTGTGCAAAGGTAGTAGCCGGTACTGATTGTAAATCTTTCGCATTTACGGTTGTTACGGCTCCGGTAATATCTCTTTTTGACTGAGTACCATAACCTGTTACAACCACTTCATCAAGCGCAGCTTCGTCTGATTCTAGAACTAAATTTAATGTAGATTGATTACCAACGGCTACTTCCTGGGTTTTGTAACCAATTGAACTTACCACCAAAACACCACCCGAATTAGGAACGTTGATTTTGTAATTTCCTTCGGCATCTGTGATTGTTCCGGTTGTAGTGCCTTTGAGGGTAATACTGGCTCCAGGAATAACCTCACCTTTTGCATCACTTACTTTACCACTAACAGATTTTTGTGCGAACGCTACAATGGACATAAGCCATAGCATACCACAAATCAGAGTACCCCTTATAGGTACAAAGTAGTTTTCTTTCATACGCTTTGTTTTAATTTGGTTAAAAAAATAAATTATGAATTATAGAAAATCAGCCTGCACTTAAGAGTACAAGTAAAGTACATTACTGATAGAGAAAGAAATTAATCTTTCATACGCTTTAAAATAAATAACAGCAAAAAAATACTGTCAAAAAATAAACTTGGAATTGTAAAAATCAGCCTGCACTCATAAGCACAGGTAGAATACATTATTTATAGGAGAAAGAGGTTAATCTTTCATACGCTTTTTAAAAAATAACTAATAGCAAAACCAGAGGTGTAAGCATTCAGTCGTTCTGAAACATATCAGAGCGAAGGGCATGCCAATAATGATAATAGGAAAATATCTTTCATACGCTTTTAATAGTATTCAGTCAAAATTAGGTTATATAGCATTCAGAATAAATAGGCATTCTGAGGTAAGATGTGTAGAGATTTATTAAGACGCAGTAGAATAATATAAGGAGATTTATCCCATAGGCTTCTTTAGTATTAGTTTAAAATCAGGTTAATTTATTCTCTGAACTATATCAGGTTTAAAATAGCATGCTAACAAAGCAAAACGTAGATATATTTCATAGGTTTAGTACATTTTATAGCTTTAAACAGATTATATTCTGTTTTTCTAACTATAACCGACACAAATTAGGGTTATTCTTTAATTTTTCCAAATTATTCTATTTATTTTATAAATTTTAATTTCCATTTAATTTTTTTAACCTATTAATCAGTGATTTATAATTTTTTTTAAAAATACTTAAAAAAAATCATTAAATAGTACCCTATACGTAAAAGAAGGAGAAGTGTCTAAAATACACTTCTCCTTCTTTCAACTACTAAAATGTCGTAAACTCGTATAGTTTTACACCTCTTTTCTTACCTACACTTTCTACATTAGCAGGTAATACTAAACTACGCAACGATTGAGAAAAAATGAAGTGCTGTATCCTTTTTCTTCTATACGGATTTTTCAGTTGCAAAGAGGTTATTATTTTATTATTTACAATAAAGGTTAATACTTTTTTTATTATCAACTTAAGAGCGTATATAAATCAAGAAGAGATGGCGACATGCCATCTCTTCTGATAATATAGAATACAATCTGAATATTAATACCCAGGATTTTGTTTTAATACACTAGCACCTACAAGGTCAATCTGAGCTTGTGGTATTGGGAATAAAGCTTTGTTTGCTGAGTATGTCGCTCCACCAAAAGCACCTGGTAATAATACCTGGTCATATTTCAGATAACGAGTGATAGCTTCAACATCTTCGCCCCAACGAACTAAGTCATAGAAACGGTACCCTTCCATACCCAACTCAATTCTTCTTTCAAAACGAACCGCAGATCTTGCATATTCTTTTGTAGGGAAAGACTCATACAACCCAATTTGGTAGTTAGCAGCCGGTTTGCCATCAAGCATTACAAAGTCAGCAGCATTGGTAGCTCTACCTCTTACCATATTTGTATATTCAAGCGCTTTTGCTAATGAACCAACCTCAACTTCACATTCCGCAGCCATCAATAAAACGTCTGCAAATCTGATAATTGTTACGTTATAAGCATTATATGTCTGGTGTCCCCAACCACCTGTTTCTGTTAAACCTGCAGCTTTTTCTGCTTTAGTAAATACATATTTTTTAGGAGAGTAAGGGCCACCATTTGGCTGGTTACGAATCATGCTGAAACCTGTGTGCGGACCCCAATCCAAATAAGGAATACCTCTACGACCGATTGAATGGTCTAATCGTGGGTCTAACGGACCTGCATCTAATGTAAAAGGTTGATCAGATTTAATACCCATATCGGTCTTAACAGCATTTGCCGGGCTGTTGTATGAATTATCCAATAATGGTAATCCTTTAGCATCAGTACGGAATGAGTTTACGAACTCAAATGATGGTTGGAAGAATCCACAACAAGTACCTGGATCAACACCCTGGATAAAGTTCAATTGCAAATCACCATTGGCATTGTTTCCATTACCCGATTTTACAGTTGCCTGAACAGCAAAAACTGATTCTGCATTATTATCATTGGCAACTCTGTATAGGTCAGAATATTTAGGTAATAGCGCATACTTTTTACCACCGGTTGTTTTACCATTAGCAATGATCAGGTCAAAAAGTGCTTTTGCTTCTGCATATTTCTTTTGATACAAATATGTTTTTGCCAAGTATACACCTGCTGCCCATTTATTGGCACGACCTACCGAAGAAGAAGTTTCAGGCAAGGCATCGTAAGCCGCTTTAAAGTCAGCTTCAATTTTTGGCCATAGATCTACGTCATTTTTTACTTTCTCAATTCCGTTGGCTACACCTATGTTTTCGTCAACATAAGGTACCATATTGAAGTTTCTCTTCAATTGAAAGTAAAAGTGTCCTCTGATAAAACGGGCTTCAGCAGTGATTCTTGCTTTATCAGCATCTTTAACACTTGGCTGAGCTTCTTTTAGTAGAGCTAATACTGAATTGGTTCTGGCAACACCATCAAAATAACTTTGGTAAACGTTTGCAGCAACGGCATCAGTAGATACATACTCATATCTTTGCACTGGAATCATTTCAGTACCATCACCTGGGTCAGTTCCTTTATTGGCATCTCCACCTCTGATACTACCAATCAACCAGTTCGATGGGCCAGAGTGCGTTTGACTTAATGCACTCAACTGAGCGTAAGCTGCAATTAAAGACCCTTCTAACCCAGCAGTACTGGTTAATTGATCCTTAGAAAGTGACCCTGTTGGAGGAACCTCCAAAAAGCTATCACTACAAGCATACATTCCTGCAAATAGGACGCAGCTGGAAATTAATATTTTTATTTTTTTCATTATCTTAATTGTAATTTAACTTAGATTAGAATCCAACATTTAAACCAAAAGTTACCTGACGAGTCATTGGGAAGTTACCCAAGTCTACACCAAAGTTGGTATCAGCAGCACCAGCTACCTGAGGGTCCAAACCACCGTATTTAGTCACTGTGAATAGGTTATTAACAGCGGCATTGATACGAACTCTGCTCAACTTCATTTTGTTGGCAAGTGTTGTTGGCAAATTGTAAGCAAGCGACAAGTTCTGGAATCTTAGGTAAGAGCCATCTTCAACGTAGAAACTACTTGATTGAGAACCAGTACTGAAACCATCATTTTGCTCAAAACGTGGAATGTCAGTATCTCTGTTTGACGGACTCCATGAATCTTTAACACGCTCAGAGATAGCAGAACCAGCAAATAATGGATAGAAATCTGTAAATCTTTTTGAGATATTAAAGATTTTGTTACCGATTGAAGTATAGAAGTAAGAAAGTAGTTCAAAATTCTTGTAAGTAAGTCTGAAGTTCAAACCACCTGTAAACTTAGCAACCGGACTACCTAAATAAGTACGGTCATCTGCAGTAATAGCACCATCACCATTTAAGTCAGCATAACGGAAACGTCCAAGACCTGCACCAGTTTGAGTTGGAATTGCAGCACCAGGTGTAGCTGAGGTTTTCAAAGCCTGATCAACTTCTTCCTGAGTCTGGAATAAGCCTACTACTTTATATCCATAGAAAGAAGATAATGAATAACCCAATTGGTTACGAATAGGGTTTACACCTCTGAAACCAGGATTCACATCTAACAAGTATGTAAGACCACCACCGATTTGAGTGATTTTGTTATCAAGGAAACTACCTGTAACATCAAATTCGTATCCTACTTCACTACCGAATTTACCTCTTGTAATCACTTGAATATCAATACCTTTGTTAACCATTGTACCTACGTTTACTGAAGGAGCAGTAGCTGAACCAACTGTTTGTGTAATTGGTAGCGTGTATAATAGGTCTTTGGTATCTTTTTGCCACAAGTCTAAGATAACATCCAATCTGCCTTTCAGGAATGAACCATCAAAACCGATATTTTTGGTAATACTGGTTTCCCATTTAGCATTAGGGTTACCAATTCTTGATTGTCTGAATCCACCTACGATTCCGGCGTTTGTACCATTAATATCATAACCAGAAGTTCCAACATTTTGCTCGTATAAGTTAAATTGGTTGGCAGGTGCAACGTTGTTTGAATTACCCATTGTACCATAACCCCCTCTGATTTTCAAATCAGTTACCCATGTAAGACCTTTCATGAATGACTCATCTGAAAGTCTCCAGGCAGCAGATACCGCAGGGAAGACCCCATATCTGTTGTTTGAACCAAATCGAGATGAACCGTCACGTCTGATAACTCCGGTAATGATATACTTATCTTTGAAGCTATAGATAGCTCTACCAAAGTATGAGTTAAATGTAACACCGTTTTCTTTGTTACTTGTAGCAGGATTTTTGATGTCCAACGTAGTAATGGTAATGTAGTTAGGGTCACCAGAGAATGGCGCACGACCGTCAGCTCTAAGATCTTTACCGAATCCGGTATTAAGTGCTTCTTGTCCTGCTAATAACTCTATGTTATGCACACCAAATTTCTTTTTATAAGTAGCAGTATTGGTAAGGGTCCAACCAATCTGAAACCACCGCTTTCGTTATAAGACCATACTACA
>CBIHRH010000147.1:0-9388 GCA_966212365.1 uncultured Emticicia sp.
TTTCTCTTTCACAGGTTCAGGTTCTGTTAGTAGTAAAGGCTCGTTTGCCTGCTTTTCTTCTCCTTCAGGCAAAAGCAATTCTGTTATTGCATATACTGCAACAATGATTCCTCCGATTACTAACGCATTTTTACCTACCTTTTTCAAGTCTCCTATCTGGGTTTCAATGGCTCCTAAATACTTATCTATCGATTCCTGCAATAATTCTTTGCGTTCTTCACGATTCGTCTTTGGTGGTACAATCGGCACTCCTGTTATATTTTCTCTCTGATTTTTCACTTTCCCACAGATTTTTGTTCAAAATTATTCAAAAATGCTAAAAAAAGAAAGATTGCTGCCTGTTTATAGCAATTTAAGCTATAAAACGCAATAAATATACGTATAGTATACGATTTTTATTAGACTATACGAATCAACCTTACCTTTCAATACTAAACTTCGGTACCTATACAAAAGTTTCGGTTTTTAAGGCTAATTTTTGAATTAGTAGCTTTCTCATCTGATAAAGCTAAAACTACCTATACAACCAGACAGTATACTTTTCTCCGGCTTTGAATACTTCTTTTCCCAGAGGTAGCTCCATAAAGGCATCTGCCTCTACAAGACTTGCTAAATCACCTGAACCATTACCTTCAACAGGCATTGCTTTCCAAGTGCTTACTTCGGTTTTTTCTAATTTAACCTGCAAGAAAAACGTCAACTCAAATCTTACTACAAAATCCTTGCCCAACACAGCACTTATACGTTCGGTAGTAAATCCCTGCGAGGCATCCAACCAGGGTTTGAAATAGCGACGAAGGCACATAAAAGTGGATACAGGATTGCCCGGCAAAGCAAATACGGCTTTCTTATCTTTCACGCCAAACCAGAAAGGTTTACCCGGCCTTTGAGAAACCTTGTGAAACAATTTACGAACACCCTGATTTTCTAATGCCTGTGGTACAAAATCAAACTTTCCGGCTGATACACCCCCACTTAAAATCAACACATCATAAGTTTGAAGATACTCCCCTATTTTCTGCTCGATTATTTCCTGACTATCAGGCAGCAGGACTGTATCGGCTTCAACACCCCAGCTTTTCAGGCAAGCCTGTAAAGCATAGCTATTAGAAGTGCGTATCTGATGAGGCAATGGTGCAGAACTAATAGGAACAATCTCCTCTCCTGTCGAAATCACAATGGCTTTTATCTGTTTTTGTACCAGAAGCTCGTCTTTGCCGATGGTAGCTGCTATACCTATTTCAGCAGGGCTTATTTTTCTTCCCTTAGCAACTATGATTTCATCTTGCTTGCGGTCTATCCCTTTTCCATGTATATTCAAGCCTGATTTAGAGGGTAAAATTCCTATTGTTGCTATTTTATTCTTGATGCTAATATCCTCATAACGTATCACGGTATCGGTACCTATAGGCAACATAGCCCCTGTCATCACCTCTATACAATGTTCAGGATTATCTAAAGTAGCTTGTGGTTTACCTGCAGCCGCAGTTTGTACAATCGGGAAATCGGTTTGACCCTTTTCTATCTGGGCGTATGCTACTGCAATCCCATCCATAGATACACGGTCAAAAGGTGGAAAATCCCGGTCGGCTTTTAAGTCTTCGGCTAAAACCCTACCTAAAGCATCTACAATAGCTACTTTTTCGGTAGCAATATTTATCTTCTTACTCAGAATAATTTCTTCGGCTTGTTCAACGGTTATCATGGCAGATCTTCTTATTTACTGGCATTCATACAAATATTTTAATGCTATTATATATACCCCTGCAAAGATATGTTTTTTATATGCAAGATATATCCTGGCTTTAAAATGTCACCCGATAACGAAAGAAAATGCCTTGATTACAGGCTTGGGAAGATTAAACAGTCTTTGATACTTTCTTGTAAGTTATTTTCAAAGGAGCCTTACTCAGGCATTTCCGCATGGTTCTATCTACAATTAATAAGATTCCTGCCGAGAAGATAAGCTTGCCAATGGTATAAGTAAAAGTAGAATAAGCGCCCAACACAAAAATAGTCATGTATACGTAAACATCAAGCACTCCCACTGCAATGGTACCAAGTACTATTTTGTACCAGTTTCTTGAAAAGGGTTTATCAACAAAAAAACTGATGCAAATCGTGATAGTGGTTGTGAGCATACCCAACAAGACAATGAAGAAAAACGGCTTATTAGCAACGAAATACTCCTGATAAACTTTCACCAGAGAAAAACCAAAACCTATCAGAAAAAGTAAGCCTGCAGATACGGCATAGAAAATATTCTTAGGAATAACCACCTCCTCTCGTATTTGCACTCTTTGTTTAAGATACAATATTACCAATACCAGATACATAAGGGTATTATTGAAGATACTGGAAATCAGTAAATAATCATCACTTATAAAATAGTAATAAATTTCAGAAAAAACATTAAAGAAGAGAAAGACCATTAAGAAGTAAAAAATACCGGCTTTCTTTATTCTTTCTCGCTGAACCCACAGATAACCCATACATAACAATGCAGGTGCCTGATTTAATAATTTCGACAGCAGCAGTTCTTCCCACGATAGCATTTTAGGTAAAGGTACAAACTGAAAAAACAGGGAAGTTAGAATAACAACTACCCCATAGAAGGATACAAATTTAAATGACATGCAAATAGTGTTTTACAAAAGCAAACGTACATAATCTAACAACAGCAGTTATACAAAACTCGATAGCAAAGGCTTTTTCAGATAAGGAATTTCTGGCAGGTGTGAATATGGGAGGACAATAATATTTTACTTCTGAGAAAAAACCAAATTTTAATTGTCATAAATTGGTTTATTTCTGAATTTCAGCTTAATAGCGTCTCTACCCGAGAAATTTGTACGGATTTCGGCACATACAGATAAAGCAATTTCTTCAGGAGTATTAGCTCCAATATCTAAGCCGACGGGGCTGTAAATACGACTGTCATTCTCTGACGTAATCGGGCTACCCTCTTCCTGCATTCGATCGTACATTTTTATAGTACGCTTCTTTGGCCCCAGCAAGCCAATGTATGAAATATTCGTTTTTAGCAAGGTTTGTAGATTGCGGTAATCCGTTTCATAATCATGGCACATCGAAATAGCTGCTGTGTATTTATCAATAACAGGCACATAGTCTTTAGGCATTACCGCATCAGCAGTGGTAAGGAGTGACGGATGCATCTTGGCTGGATTACAAATTACTACCACCTTCCACCCTAATTCTTTTGCCATTCTCACCATCGGATATACATCATAATTGCTACCGAATACATATAATTGTACGGCCGGTGGGATAACTTCGATGAATAAACTGATAATTAAACCATCAACTAAATTATAGGTTTGTGAAACAGATTTGGTAGCTGCCAAAGCTCTCTGAATCTCTTCTATTACTTGTTCTTTAATAGCTTCTAATGGGAAAATCTCACTAAAATACTCCGGTGAATCAAATCTGAAAACCTGCCCTAGCTGAATAGTGTCATTCATCTTGTTTACGGTAGTAACTGTAACTATTACATTAGGGCTACGTTTGTCAAGGCAATGTCTTATTTGTAATACAGCATTTAATTCATTCTGTGGGTCGAGTGGAGTAATCAGCACATCAATGATACCATTACAACCTAAGCCTACACCTATCTGATAAGGGTCATCGTCGGAGGTATCATAGGTAATTAAAGTTGCTTTATTCTGCGACATCGCCAGTCTTGCCTTTTTTAAAGCATCCCCTTCTAAACAACCACCACTAATCCCCCCAATCCATTCGCCTGATTCCATGACCAACATTCTTGCGCCTGTTCTTCTATACGAAGACCCCTCAACACGTACAACCGTTGCCAAAGCTGCCCTATTCTGACTAAAATCAATTTTCTGATAGGCTTCAACAATTTGCTTAATTTCTTTCATATATATCCTGAAAAAGGGCATAATAGCAATTTAACAATTATTTGTATCTTCTTTCTTCGCCCAAAGCTTAAAGGCGTGTTGGGCTTCATCTCGACTTAGTTCTTCAATAGCAATTTTTCTTTCTGAAAGCGGCAATGGTATTTCATTATAGAGAAACGCATCATCAAAACCTATCGCGGCGGCATCGTTACGGGTATTGCCATAATATATCTTTCCTAACTTTGCCCAATAGATAGCACTTAGGCACATAGGGCATGGCTCGCAAGAGGTGTATATCTCGCAATCCTGCAATTCGTAGGTTCTCAAATTCTTGCAGGCATCTCTTATTGCCACTACTTCAGCATGTGCCGTAGGGTCGTTATCAATTATTACCATATTATGCCCTTGCCCTACTATTTTACCATCCTTCACTATCACTGCCCCGAAAGGCCCTTGCCCGATACCATCCTGACTGCCAATTAAAGATAGTTCAATGGCTTTATGCATAAATTCTCTTTGTTGCTCTTCCATATTGTATCACGATTTTTTAAATCGTTTGTGTAAAATATTAAGTTCTATCCGCCAATATAAGTTCGAAAAGACGATTTGAAAAATCGTTATACATTTAACACCCTGCCTTTTTTCATACGGCTTACTACCTCGACAACATGCTTAATAGCAAAATCCACATCCTCTTCCTTTGTCATTCTACCCAGACTAAACCTGATAGATCCATAAGCAGAATCATCATCTAGGCCCAATGCTTTTAATACATAAGATGGCTCAGTTAAGGCTGAATTACACGCTGACCCATTGGATACAGCTATCTCATTCAGGCTCATTAATAGTTGTTCACCATCTATTTTTCCGAAACAGATATTGCTTGTATTGGGTAAGCGACTGACAATGTCGCCATTTACTTTAGTATTGGGTATAGCCTCTAAAATGCCCTTTTCCAAGGAATTCCGCAAGGTTTCAAGTCTTGTGGCCTCTTGCGTCATGCTTTGCTGGCAGATTTCGCAGGCTTTCCCTAATCCAACAATTCCAGGTATATTTAATGTTCCTGAGCGCAAGCCTCTTTCATGTTTCCCGCCATCTTGTTGGGCTATAATGTTTAGTTTTTTTCTGATATACAAAACACCTACCCCTTTAGGGCCATAGAGTTTATGAGCAGACATACTCAATAAATCTATTTCATCAGCTACCACATCAATAAGCAATTTCCCTACAACTTGCGTGGCATCGGTATGAAATAAAACCTGATGGCTATGAGCTATTTCTGCAATGGCCTTTAACGGATGAATAATTCCGATTTCATTGTTTGCTGCCATTATTGAAATCAGAATTGTAGTCGGGCGAATATTATTTTCGAGCAATGTTAAATCAATATTCCCCTCGCTGTCGACAGGTAGATAGGTAACATCGGCACCTAATTTCTCTAAATGTTGACAAGTATCTAAAACCGCCTTATGCTCCGTCGCGACCGTGATAATATGATTACCTTTTCGGCTAAAAGCCTCATATACACCCTTAATAGCCAGATTAACTGATTCCGTTGCACCACTTGTAAAAACGATTTCCTTTTCAGAGGCACCTAATAAATCTGCAACCTGTTGACGAGCTATACTCACCGCTTCGGCGGCTTTCCAGCCATAGGCATGAAACCTGCTTGCCGCATTACCGAAATGCTCTGTCAGATATGGTAGCATGGCTTCTAACACCTCTTTATCAAGAGGAGTAGTAGCATTGTAATCCATATAGATAGGGTATTTCATCAGTTAATCATAAATAAGTTTTATCTGTTATTTTTGAGCAGGTAAAATTACTGATTTTATAGATTATTGAAGCTTAAAAAGAAATGACTTTCTTTAGAATTGTTTTATCTTTTGATAAATTTTAACTTTTTCAAGAAAAACCAAACTTTATTCGGCAAAGTAATCAAAATACAGTAGATTTTTACGTAGTTTGTTTCGTCAAAACATTAATACTCCTAAGAAAAATGCTGGGAAATTCTATTGATTCGGTTTTTACGCAAGAAATTCATAACAAATATCTTGTATTTAACACGCTCTTTTCAAGGCTGCCTTATGATAAGATGACCAAGATAGGTCAGTTGATGCCTTTTTTGCATGATATGTCAGAGGTTGGTTTTGAAGAAGGCAAAGAACCCAAAGAAATCATTGATACGTTTTTCAAGCAATATACTTCTATCAAGGAAGAAAAGGAAAAAATAGATCTTTTGTTCCGGTTTATTACCTATATCGAGCGCCAGGTGGTGTTGTTTGATAGTGTGGAGGATTCGGCGTTTGAAAAAATGTATCCTTTGAATGGTAAAGGAACGCTGCAAGGTACACTTGATTTAGCCCTGCAACAAAACAAGCTGGCAGAAGTACATGAGAAATTGAAAAACTTCAAGGTACGTATAGTTTTTACGGCTCACCCTACCCAATTTTACCCGAGCAGTGTACTGCGTATTATTCAGGATTTAGAGCAACTGATTCCTAAAAACGATATTAATGGTATTGATTCCCTGCTACAACAGTTAGGCAAAACACCTTTCATTAACGAGCAGAAACCTACTCCCTTAGAAGAAGCCCAAAGTATTATCTTTTATTTACGCCATGTATACTATCAGGTTATTGGCGAAATTCATGATAAACTACGAGCATATTTCCAGAATGGTAGCGGTGGTTTTAATCCAGTGTTGGAATTAGGTTTCTGGCCTGGTGGCGACCGTGACGGCAATCCATTTGTAACAGCTGAAATCTCGAAAAAAGTGTCTAACGAGCTTCGTACCAGTATTCTGAAATGCTATTATAACGACTTCAAAATCATTTGTCGTCGCCTTACATTCAAAGGAGTCATGCCATTACTGACAGCCATCAGTAATCGTATTTACACCAATATGAATGGCTTGAAGCATGACTTGACCTTACAGGAATTATTGACATCGTTAGACGAAGTAAGACAGATTCTGATAACCAAGCATAATAGTATATTCCTTGATGTATTAGACAGATTTATTCAGCAGGTAAAACTATTTGGTTTGCACTTTGCGAGTCTGGATATTCGTCAGGATAGCAGCATCCACGAAAATGTGATGGAGCAGATTAACCAGAAATATGGTATTTCTGATAAACCTTATGATGAGTGGAGCGATGCTGAAAAATTACAATTTTTAACTGAACGTGAACTACAGGTAAAGGAAGATGATTTTGAAGATGTGCTAACGAAAGACACTTTCAAGACGGTTCGTATTATTAAAGAAATACAGACATTAAACGGTGAAAAAGCCTGCCACAGATACATTATCAGTAACTCTACTTCTATGTTTTCAGTATTAGAAGTACTGGCACTGTTCCGTTTCTGTGGATACAAAGAATCAGAAATCAAGGTTGATGTTGTTCCGTTATTTGAGACTATTGAAGGCTTGGATAACTCACAAGCAACCATGACCAGTCTTTACCAATTGCCTTTCTACAAAAACCACCTTGAAAACAGAATAAACCACCAGACAATCATGTTAGGTTTTTCTGATGGTACAAAAGACGGGGGTTATGTAAAAGCTAACTGGGAGATTTATGAAGCTAAAGAGAAACTTACCCGTATCTCTAAAAAGAATCAGATAGAAGTAATTTTCTTCGATGGCCGTGGTGGCCCTCCTGCCCGTGGTGGTGGTAAAACCCATCAATTCTATGCTTCACAAGGGCCAACCATTGCTAATAATGAGATTCAGATAACCATTCAGGGGCAAACTATTACGTCTATGTATGGGTCTCGCTCGCAGGCAATGTATAATTTTGAGCAATTATTGTCGGCAGGCATCATCAATGATGTTTTCCAGGATGATAAATCGATTATCAATAAACAAGAGCGCAACCTGATTGAAGAACTGGCAGAGGAAGGTGTAAAGAAATACTTTGAGCTGAAAGAACATCCGCTTTTTGTGCCTTATCTTGAAAATAAAAGTCCATTGAAATATTATGGCTTGACTAATATCGGTAGCCGCCCGAGCAAGAGAAGTTCAGGCAAAAAACTGACTTTATCTGATTTAAGGGCCATTCCGTTTGTAGGTTCATGGAGTCAGTTAAAACAGAATGTACCGGGTTATTTTGGTTTTGGTACGGCACTGCAAAAAGTAATAGATGAGGGTCGCCTGGAAGATTTGAAATTGCTTTTCGAAAATTCTCTATACTTTAAAACTTTAATGGAGAACAGTATGATGGGATTAACGAAAACCTATTTCCCATTGACTTATTATATGAAAAAAGACCCTGAGTATGGCCAGTTCTGGCAGATTCTTTTTGATGAATATAAACTGACCGTGAAAAACATGCTATTGGTTTCGGGCCAGGATAAATTAATGGAGAATGAAAAATTAAGCAAGTTATCAATAGATTATCGTGAGCACATCGTATTGCCGTTACTAACAATACAGCAATATGCCTTGCAGAAAATTGAAGAGACAACCGACGAACAATTAAGATTGGTTTATGAGAAAATGGTTACCCGTTCGCTATTTGGTAATATCAATGCCAGTAGAAATTCGGCGTAATTTTATCAGATATATAAAAATAAATAAGCCCGACTAATGCTTCAATGCAATTGTCGGGCTTATTTGTTTTATATATATCGACGTATTTTACTTCCGTTAAAATCTATATCTCAAACTTCTCAAAAAAATTGCTTAGCTCCACAGCATAAATATAAGGAACTTCCATCGGTGCGAAATGCCCGCCTTTTCCCAATTTATTGAAACTCACTAAGTTTACCATTCTTTCTGCCCATTCCTGCGGGAATTGGGCTTCTTTCGGAAATAATGAAACCCCGGTCGGTACATTTACTTTCTGAGAAGACTTTAAGCCTCCCATATATGATGCCTTTGCGTTTTCGGCGTATGTTCTGATTGAACTGTTGATGGTCTGACTCACCCAATAAATCATAATATTTGTAATCAACTCATCCTTTGTAAAACTATTTTCAATGTGTCCATTGTTATCGCTCCAGGAGTTGAATTTTTCGAGTATCCAACCTGCTAAACCCACGGGAGAATCATTCAATCCATAACTTAACGATTGAGGTTTGGTTGATTGAATCATATTAAAAGCCCCTTCTGTGAAAAACCAACCCTGAATCATCTGTCCAAATTGTTGTTCAGCTTCCGACATCGTACTCCAATCTTCGGTTCCATCCGGATAACCTACATCGGTAATATGTATAGCTTTTACCCGATTGGGAAATTGATTGGCTATTGATTTGGCAACGACACTGCCCATATCACCACCTGCCACAAAATATTGATTATAACCAACTACTTCATCCATTAATTGATTGAATATTTCAGCAGTCACATCACTATTTACAGCGTGATGGCTTGAAAACCCAAAGCCCGGAATAGAGGGAATTACTAAATCAAATGAATTTTCATTTTCGGTCAATAATGAAATTTATTTGTAGAATATATTTTTTGAATGATGATAGGAATTTATCAGGTATTAAGTTTTGATTGA
>CBIHRH010000148.1:0-9382 GCA_966212365.1 uncultured Emticicia sp.
CGTCTCCAAGAGGTACATCCTTACTTCGCCTGGCACAATGCCCTGTCTCTACCAAATCGGACCTTTTTGAAGAGCATTTACTTGCAAAAAATTAATATAACTAATTTTATTTCTTAAAAGGAGTGCAAAATTACGATTTTTTTACCGAATTTATGCTTGGTACGTATATAAAAAACCTGCAAATCTGTTTGTCAGACCTGCAGGTTGAGTCAGGGTTGAATATTTAAAATCTATTGCTTAGTTGGCATCAATAATTCTGCCCGAGCCTGAAATTTTACGGCTGATTCTTGGGTCGCCTTTAAACCAGACCGTTCCGCTACCAGTAATATACACATCTAAATTATAATAAGCAGTAGTTTCGCAACGTCCTGAACCATCAATATCAACATCAGAATTATCTACATGCAAGCCGAAAGATTCAATTTTACCGCTTCCGGTCAGGGTATAAATCGCATTTTTGGCATCTCCTTCCAAGAAAATCAAGCCTGAGCCGCCCAATTGTGCATTCACATCGTTTTTCATATCAAGGGCTACATCTATTAAGCCACTTCCTGATAATCTAAGGTCTATGCTTTTGCCATAGATTTTATTGTCGCTAATAACTCTACCGCTGCTGGCTACATCAATGCTGTAAATATCAGGTGTCTGAATCCATATTTTGACTTTTTTACTGGTATACCAGCCGCCATTACTATCCAGAATCAATGTATTACCGCTTATACGTGTAATAATACGAGGAATAATATTGCTTTCTGCCTCAATTTGAATATCTCTGGCGGGGCCTTGAGTTAGAATAACTTCGGCAGCAAAATCCAGTTCAATGTGATTAAAGTAACCGGCCCGACGATATTCAGTTTCAATAATACCGTTACCTGTTTCTTCATAGAATACATTACAAGATGATAATCCAACCACTCCCAAAAGGATTATGCCGATAAAGATGAATGTGCGTTTCATAGTAATACGATTTTAGCTTTTTCTAAGTTTTTTTTGTCTTTAACTATTAGATGCTATATGTTTGCATAAAGTTGTCTGACACTGTGTTAATGACATGTTAACGACAATTCATTGATGTTTTTCCCTTATCCAAGCAATATAAAAAATGAAAACACTTTGGGGTGTAGACCTGGGCGGCACCAAAATAGAAGGCGTTGTGATGAATGCCAATACGAATGAAGTATTATTGAGAAAAAGAATTCCAACAGAAGCAGCTAAAGGCTATGAGCATATAATCAGTCAGATTGCCAGATTGATAGATATGATTAAAGAAGAAACTAAGCTTACCCCTATTGCTGTAGGTTTTAGTACCCCAGGAGCTTTAGATCCAAGTACTCAGACCATGAAAAACTGCAATACTACTTGCATGAATGGACAACGGATGAAAGAAGATATTGAAAAAGCCTTAGCTGTACCGATTGAGAGTGCCAACGACGCCAACTGTTTTGCACTGGCAGAAGCCACTATGGGCATTGTAAAAGATGTAGTACCTGATGCGAAAGTGGTGTTCGGTATCATTATGGGGACAGGTGTTGGTGGTGGTGTAGTCATAAACGGACAGGTATTAAATGGCAGACACGGGATTGGCGGTGAATGGGGACATAATGTATTAGAAGATGATGGTTATGAATGCTACTGTGGCAAAAGAGGTTGTAATGAAACCATTTTCTCAGGCCCTTCACTACAGCGTTATTATGAAAAGATAAGTGGCAAGGCATTGACCATGAAAGAAATCTATCAGAATTTTAAAGAGGGTAATGATCCGCATGCTACAGCCACGCTTAAATATTTAACCAAATCGTTTGGTAAGGCTATTTCTTATATTACCAATGTGATTGATCCTGATGCTATTGTGATTGGTGGTGGTGTGGGTAATATTGACGAAATATATACCGAAGGGCCAGAAGAATTGAAGAATTATATATTTAACAGCCGTGTAGTTGAAACTCCTTTCTTAAAGCCTAAATTAGGTGATAGTGCCGGGGTTTTTGGTGCTGCAGAATTAGTAAGAGGATATTAAAATAGGCTTAGTATTCAGCAAGAGCTACCCACATAAAGTAGCTCTTGCTGTTATATTATGACTTTAATGATTTCCCGATTTGATCAATCTGATCATCATAGCTGGATTCATTTCCGATACCCTTCGGATTTAACCCATATTGATTTTCTCCCGGTTCACCATCCTGAAAAAGTAACCATAGAAAATAAAAAGGGATAATCTGATACCAGCCGTTTCTATCCAGATCATGGCAGCGTTTGGCTCCTTGCGCAAATAAAAACCATACAAGTGGAATGAATATAAGACCAAGTATTCCACCTATACTACCTTGTAAGATACCAGCGTAAACAAAGAAGTAAACAACAATATAAATAATGTAACTTATGCCGTATTCCGTTCTACGGATACGGCCATTGAATGAAAAGGGTGCTTTAAACATAAAAGTACTGGTTTAGGTTAATTAAATCATTTGTTTTCTTTTAATCTGAATGTACTTATTAATCGTCTCAATACTCAATAGATGTGGCTGGGTGATTAAGCCCTGAATGCCCGATTTGAGTAATTCTTTTAATATCAACTGATTCTGACTTAAAAAATGCTTACCTATAGTATTTGAATAAACCTCACGCAAATTGCCGGCAGGCTGATTAACAAACTCTACAATCTCCGAATTTTCAAAGAAAACTACTAAAACCAGATGATATTGCGCAATAGCCTTTAAATATTGCAAATTTCGTTTCAGGCTATTGATTGAATCGAAATTTGTAAAAATGATTAGCAAACTCCTCTGCCTTACTTTAAACCGAACAAATTTATATAGTCTTTCAAAATCTGATTCCAGGAAATCTGTCGTCAGGTTATACAACATATCATTTATAGTGCCAAATTGCTTGTATTCGCTTCTTGCTGGCAGATAAGTGCAGTTTTTTGATGAAAAGGTTATCAAGCCCGCTTTATCCTTTACATCTAATATGGATTTGGTGAGGGCAATAGAGCCATTAATGGCGTAATCCAGAAGTGTTTGCTGGTTAAAAGGCATCTTCATGCTTCTACCCATATCCAATACCATGTAAATATCCTGGCTTCTTTCTGCCTGATATTGGTTCAGCATTAGTCTTCCCTGCTTAGCACTGGCTTTCCAGTTGATATGCCGATAGTTGTCGCCACTTACATAATCCTTTATCTGCTCAAACTCTAAACTTTGACCTATTTTTCGGATATGGGTTGTATTGGTCTCTGAAAAATTATTAACCAGTGCATCAAGCGGCAATTTTTTGAATTGCTCAAATGAGGGATAACAGCTGATAGAAGCCATTTCCTCGAAAATCATTTTACGAGCTACAAATCCCAGTAATGAAACGCTGCATAAGATACTTGTGTTTTGCCAGGTGTAAATGCCTCTTTGTGTAGGACGTACTTCATAGACCACTTTCTGATTAGCCAATTTTTTCAGCGTTACTGCAATTTTCCATATCCTTAACTGCAGAAGGTCGGGCAAATCTTCATAAATCGTCAAAACTAAGTCTATAGCAGAGTTATTCCTTATTTGCAATTCAATGGCGTTTTCGTCGCCATTGCTTAGTCTGTTGGGCAAAATTCTTCGGCTACTAACCAATTGTGATTTACTATATAGTAGAATCGTTTCGACTAATACCGTTAAAAACAGCAGGAACAGCAATAATTGCCCTATAATAAAACTAAGATTCAGCACCAGCCCTATACAAAATAGTGCAATGCAGATACCCAAAACTATAAATGTTCGCGGTGTAAGATAAAACGATTTAAAGAAATTCATCAGCGTGGAATCTCTACTTTTGAAAATAGGTTGTCAAGTACTTCATCTTCATTTACTCCCTCCATTTCAGCCTCAGGTGTCAGAATAATCCGATGACGCAGCGTTGGTTTAGCCATGCTCTTTACATCTTCCGGTGTCACAAAGTCTCTGCCTGATAAAGCTGCTTTCGCTTTAGAAGCCAACATCAAGGCAATGGAAGCACGCGGAGAAGCGCCCAATTCAAGCAATTTATAGTTGCGTGTTGCCTGAATCAACATCGTAATATATTTCAGAATATTATCTTCAATTACGACCTGTCTCACAATCTGGCGAAGCTCTTTCAATAATCTGACACTCAACACTGGTTGCAGGTTTTCTACTACATCATTATAGGTTTCATAATTGAAGCGTTTTAGCATCAAAACCTCATCGTCAGCCGATGGGTAACCTATATTGACCTTAAAAAGAAAGCGATCCAATTGTGCTTCTGGCAATCGGTAGGTTCCCTCCTGCTCTATCGGGTTTTGTGTGCCCAATACAATAAAAGGCGTATCCATCAGATAGGTATTGCCATCAATGGTTATCTGGCGTTCTTCCATTAGTTCAAATAAAGCTGCCTGTGTTTTAGCCGGGGCTCTGTTTATCTCATCTATCAATACGATATTACCAAAAACCGGCCCACGTTTATATTCAAAATCCAGGGTTTTCGGATTAAAAACAGAAGTACCCAATACATCAGAAGGCATCAAATCAGGGGTAAACTGAATCCGTTTAAAGGAAATATCCAGCACCTTACCCAGTAGTTTACTCATCATGGTTTTGGCTACACCCGGTACACCTTCTATCAATATATGTCCATCACTCAATATACCTATCAATATCAGGTCTATTACCTCATCCTGGCCAAAAACAATCTGATTAAGCTCACGCTTAATATCGCTCACCGCTTTGGTAACCAGTTCGAGGTCTATTCTATTTTTAAAGATTTCTTCTTCGTTTTCCATTAGTAATGTTTATGCTTGGTAAAATGCGTTTATTTTCTGGTATATACTCATTAAGCTTTGCTTCGAGATTTCATCTTGTGACTTGACAGAACTGATTTCATCAAAAATCTCCTGGATACTTTCTAGACTTCTGCCTGTTTTCAGGCTGATTTTCTCTAATTCTGATTCCTGAAAATCTTTGGCGTGTATGTGGTGATTGTGTGTCAGGTATTCAAAAAACTGAGCAATAATTTTATCTGCAATCGATTTATGATTTTGCTGTTGCCAATAAAGTCCGCTCACTACCGATATATATGCTTCACTATTATTTTTGGGCGTATTATAAATCGGAATAGGTTTCTGGATTCTTCTATAATAAATCAATAAGAATAAGAGCGTACCGAACAGAAAGGTATAAAACGCCCAAACCAATGGTGGATTTTTGAATATTACGCGTAATACTTCGCTACGGCCTATACCTGTAGAGTCTTTTGAATCATCTTCAAGGCTATTGATTGTCCGGTAATAATCGTCCCATATAATATTATTGTCAGCCAGGTTTATTTTGTCGGCTATTTTATTAAAAAGCGTGTAATTGTCTTTATAAAGTAAGAAATAATTACTTACCAGTATCGGATTATTACAGAGAAATATACGTCCATACCCACAGGTTAGTTCAAGCATCTGAATCTTGTTTTCGTTATCCGTAATAACGGTATCAATAGCCGTTACTAAATCATTGCTTCGTAAGTAGATAGAATCTAAAACTGAGGTACTCGGCTTATGTCCGAATAAATTATATTGTGTATTGAGACTATCTTCTTTCCAGGTGATATTCCAACGGCTTTCGGCTAAATAAGGCGGATAGGCGGTATTCAATTCATCGCTTTTGGGTGAATAGTATAATGAATCGATGAACTCTGTGGTAAGGCCATAGGCTGAAATAAAGACATTGTTGCCACTTCCGGCAAATTTTTTCAGTTGATGGATGCTTGCGCTTGTAGGATAAAAATTAGGAGAAACAATCACATAAGTATTGTTGACACTTTCTAAGCTGCTATAGCCACTTACATCAAAGCGGAGTTTATTTTCGCTGAATCCACCACCTGCATTTTGTTTCAGTTCATCATAAAAAAATTTGCAGTCGTAAGGTCTATACGAATTAGGGCTAACGGTAAAGAACTTATCAAACTTTTTATCAGATGATGAAAAAAGGTCTAACCCGAAAAAGAGAAAAATCACTATTCCTACCAAAATAATACCCACTATCAGTAAGTTTCCTTTCATGCTTTTTTAGTCAGAAAATCTTTAAAAGTTTGTTCAATTTTTAGAAATGCGGGTTCAGAAACAGCAAAATTCCCAAACCATAAATACTCATAATAGTGTGTGCATTGTATAAACAACCTCAGTCTTTCTCTCGAAAAAGTATTTTTTTTGCTTAGCTCCTGTGTGTAATCCTGATTGGTTTTGTCGATATTAAATTCTATCTGATGAGACTCATTGAGTATCTTCATCACCCATAAATAGTAGTATCTTACAGCCAGACGGTAATTCCCCTCCTGAATGCATTTTTCTATCTGACTACTTAAATCAACAGTATTGACAGCCTGAATATCCAATTCTTCTGTTGGCATATCTGCCGTAGTAACAGGAATTTCCGGATTGGTTTTGAATCTAAACCCTCTTAGGTTTTTGAATATAAGATAACATGCCCCAATAATGGCTAAACCAATAATAATCCATACCAGAAGCTGAAAAATAGAAGCAATAGCTTCACTAATTTCGCTTGAATCACCCCTCTCCTTTTCTTCCTCCGGTATTTGCTTGGGTACAGGTTTTTTCTCACTCTGAAACTTGTCTACATACCACAGTTTTTTTTCACTTTTCTTCAATGAATCGACATGGGCCTTTGATAAAGTACCTTTATCGGCAAAAGACATCGTACTTGAAAACAGGAAAATAAACCCTAATATATAAATTTTATTTATGAACAATGTCTTCCAGGTATTTTTCATACGGATATTTTTCAGTCAGCTTTTTAGAATAAATAAAAAAGTACCAGATAACAACCAGCCAACTGCCTATAAAGACCAATGACAAAAACAGCATCACAAGCATATTATTATTCTGGAAACCCTGTTTACCAAGATAAGTCACATAGCTTTCTATCAGGGCCGCTAGTGTGGTAAAAGGGATTGTGCCGATATAAATTTTTACACTTTCCGATAATCCTTTTCTGAAAGCCTGCTTTCGGGTCAGTGTACCCGGAAATAAGAAGCTTAAACCTAGAATAAAGCCCGCCATACACTCCAATATCAAGCCCATCAATTCAAAAGTCCCATGAAGCATAATAACAAATATGGCATCTGTACCAAGGTTGTTCTGAATGAAAAGTGATAAAAATGCACCTACCATTACCCCATTAGAAAAAGTAAAGTAGAAACTGCCAATGCCTAAGCATATACCAGAGATAAATAGAATAAGACCTACCCGAAGATTATTAGAGAAGATTGACAAGAACATCACCAAAGGCGATTCAGAATCATAGACACCAAAGGGCTCGCCTTTTCTGATATTTTCTTCGGTCATTCTTACATAATCCTGTCCGAGGATACCCTCTATAAAATCGGTATCAATAAAGGAGCAGATATAGCCTAAAATGCAGAAAGTAAAAAAAATAGTTGTAGCCACCCAAAGCACTTTAATATTGTGCCCGATAGTAGCCGGAAAATCTTTTACCCAGAAATGATAAAATGGATTTTTGTCCTGTTTTTGTTGGAGAAATATTTTTTTATAAACCCTTGACGACAGGGAATTTACATATTCATTGATTTTACTATGGGGGTAATGGGTTTGAGCGTAAGACAAATCATTCATTAAATCAATGAAATCAGATGAAATCTCATCAGGATCTGTTTTTAGGTCATTTTCAATTTCTTCCCAGCGCTTAAAATTCTTATCGATAAAGGTACTTTCTCGCATATTTTTTTTAGAAACCTCAATGAAGCAAATTAGAAAATATATTTGATAAAGTTATGAGGCTGTTTAAATTTTATTCAAATTAATTTTTATCACATAATTTATTAGTTTTAAAGCTGATTTTTAACTTAAAAAAAAAGCTGGTAAAATCAACAACATTTATGGCTTTAATTTGTACTTAATGAAGCCTAATAAAATATTCAATTCATTTTTAAATAGGCTCTTATAATCATTATCTAATTACTTTTAATTTGAAATATTATAGAATTATTTATAATTACTAAACCGTTTAATCCAACCATCTTCTTCGAGATGTTCGGCTTTTAACATTTCACTAATTTCATTTAGGTTAATTTGTTTATCATTTTCTTCGTATATAATCTTAAATTCAGGATATTCTTCAAATATTTTTAGAAAATCGAATATGACTCCCTCGAGCAATTGTTTCGAATAATTTTCAAGTTCTTCCTTTTGAACTACAGACATATTATGAAAAAGATTCTTATATTCTTCTGTTTGAACTAAATCATCAACATTATTTAGAATAAACTTTAATTGGTTATCAAAACAATCTTCGATAACTTTTTGTCCAAATTCATTTAAAATTTCTTCATTTGTTTTCATTTTTTCCTAAATTTAAGAGTTTACATTGAATAATGTGGGCAATTGAGTAATATTAAGCCATGCGAATACATTTGTCAATGTTTCTATATATAATATTTGTACTTATTGAGGCATAGTAAAACATTTAATTCATTTTTAAACAGGCTCTATAATTTCTGAAATAAAAAAAATAATTTTATCGGGTAACCGAAGCGTTGTATAATGAAAGCAATTTTTGTTCCGACTTACCTGAATATTGACCTCAGATTTGAATTGGCCCAGGTGGGCTCCCGCTTTGGTGCCTATATCATAGACTGGATAATTAAGTGGCTCTATCTGGTAATCGTTTCTTCTGTTACCAATATTACCTTTCTATATGGCTCGATACTGATTTCGTTCTTTATTTATATGCCATTTATTTTTTATTCATTCTTGTTTGAGTGGCTGAATAAAGGGCAATCTTTAGGGAAACGTATCGTAAAAATAAGAGTGGTTGGGGCTGATGGCAACTATCCTTCTGTGTATCAGTGTGCCACGAGATGGCTCTTTTTAGGAGCAGATATGTGGCTCATCTGGTTATTTGTCTTCATTCACCCGGCATTTTATTTTCTGGCCATTTTTAGCCCGCTGATTGGTGGTTTGATGATTATTTTCGGCGATAAGCATCAACGCTTTGGCGACATAGCAGCCAATACAGTAGTAATTAATACAAAACAAAAGGAGATTTATATAGAGGACACTATCTATGCCTACGCCACCAAAAGCAAAGGTTATCAACCTAAATATCCTGAGATTATGCGTTTATCCGATAAGGAAGTCAATCAGGTAAAATTTCTTTTGGAAAGGGGAAGTGAAACTTTTAATCCGGAAGTTGTGCATAAACTAGCTGCCCACTTAAAGAATATATTGAAAATTGAGAGCAGTGATGATGATCATGAGTTTTTGAAGCAATTGCTGAATGATTATAATTACTATGCTATTAATGAAATAAGGTAGCTACAATAAAAAATCCTCTCAGTTGGTCTGAGAGGATTTTTTCTATACACT
>CBIHRH010000149.1:0-9355 GCA_966212365.1 uncultured Emticicia sp.
CTTGAAGTATAACCATTTGGCCCAGCCCACGAGTAACTTGTGCCTCCTGATGAAGTAAGGTTTAAACTTTTTCCTACACAAACAGGGGTGTTTGAGCTCGCTGTTGGCGTTGGTAAAATATTGATTACTACAGATGTAGTAGCTGTGGCACTACAGCCATTCGCGTTTGTAACGATTACTGTGTAAGTGCCAACGGCTGCTATTGTTGCGTTAGCTATATTTGGATTTTGGCTTGTTGAACTATAACCATTTGGCCCTGACCACGAGTACGATGTTCCACCTGATGATGTCAGATTTAATGTTTTTCCTACACAAACAGGGGTGTTTGAGCTCGCCGTTGGGGTTGGTAAAATATTAACTGTAACCGAAGTCGTCGCTGTAGCACTACATCCGTTCGCATTTGTTACTGTCACTGTGTAAGTACCTGCGGCAGCAATTGTTACATTGCTAATACTTGGATTCTGGCTTGTCGAGCTATAACCATTTGGGCCTGCCCATAAGTATGATGTTCCTCCTGCTGATGTCAAGTTTAGAGTTTGTCCAACACAAATAGGGGTGTTTGAACCTGCTGTTGGTATTGGTAATATATTGATAACCACTGATGTAGTCGCTGTGGCGCTACAGCCTTTAGTATTCGTTACTGTTACTGTGTATGTTCCTGCCGCTGCGGTTGTTACATTAGCTATACTTGGATTCTGACTTGTCGATGTATATCCGTTAGGTCCAGTCCATGAGTATGAAGTACCACCTGACGCTGTCAGATTTAATGTTTTACCTACGCAGACAGGGCTATTAGACCCTGCAATTGCAGCAGGTAGGGTATTAACATTAACTGTTATCTGAGTAGTCGCCGAACAAACTTTAGAGCCCCCAACAATCCACTCGGCAAAGTTGAGCAGGGCTTCACCACTTCCTGTGTTAGCTCCTGCCAGAAAAATGTATCTGATTTCATCTCCTATTACATTTGGTGCGGGAGTAGCACTAATTATACCATTGCCAGTACCACTAATTACATTACTTTGATAAACCATTGAGCCATTTTTCCATATCTGCATCACTCCGCCTTTGGCTCTCTCAGTACAGCAATCGTTTCTTGCATCAAGGCTTAATGAAGTAATCAGGTAATCTCCTCCTAAAGTATAACCTATTCCCCAATCCTGACCACCAGTTATTCTACTCGCGTGGAAAGTATCGCCACCTGTATTGTCTGCACCATCAAATAAATTCTGAGGTCCTGCATAAGAAGCCGAGGAATTAATATAACTGAAATTGACAGCATTGAAAATTGACTGGTCTTTTACCAGATTTGTATAGCTGCTATTAGTTGCATAGGCCGTTACTGTATATGTAGTAGCTGTTGTTGGGCTAACATTAATACTGGTAGTAGTTTCTCCTGTACTCCATACATAGCTATCTCCACCATTAGCTGTCAGGGTTGTCGATTGTCCTATACAAATAGTATTATTACCTGTAATACCCGGTGTTGGTGCCGGATTAATGGCGACACTTGCTGTGGCAGTAGCAGTACAGCCCTGTGTTGAAGTAACAGTAACCGTGTAAATCCCTGCCATAGTGGTAGTTGCATTGGTTATAGCTGGATTTTGAGCAGTAGAGCTAAAACCTGCAGGACCGGCCCAACTATAGGTACTTCCGCCACTTGCTGACAAATTGATAGTACTGCCTGCGCATTCAACATCTCCTGTGGCTGTGGCAGTTGGAAATGCGTTTATTGTAGCTGCTACCGTTGTACGGGACGAACTCACACAACTATTTACAGTACAGGTTACATAATAGGTAGTTGTTGTGCTGATGCTTGGCGTTGTAAAGGTAGTTCCGGTTGCCAGGCTTGAAGTAGCTGTTGAAGAAGCATACCATGTGACAGTACCACTGCACCCAGTTGTCCCTAACACTACTGTTCCCGTGCCGCATCTGCTTCCATTCACTGCAGTTGGAGCAGATGGTAAACTCGTTACTGTTACTTGTGTAGTTGCGGTGGCTGTACAACCATTGGCGTCTGTAACTGTTACCGTATAAACTGTGGTAGCAGTAGGGCTTACAGTCTTAGAAGTACCTGTACCTAAACTATTACTCCATGAATAGGTATATGGGCTGGTTCCTCCTGAAGCACTGGCTGTGATAGTTGCACTGCTACCTGTACAGATTGTCTGAGTAGCCGAAGGAGTAACAGTAATTGTCGGAACTGTCAATGTTGTTTCATTACCATCGTAAGAGCAATCAGAGTTAGCTAAATTTGCAAGAGAAGTACCCACTACAATTTTATACTTTCTACCATTCATTGCTGCTGTAATAGTTGGCAAAGCGTAAGAAACGGTATAGGCACCTGAGGTAAACGTAGTTGATGTACCACTTGTCAAATCAGTCCAGGTAGTGCCTCCATCTGTGCTTTGCTGCCATTTGTAATAAGTATACTGGGTACTACCATCTGTTACTGTGGCAGAGACAGTTTGTCCGGTAGTGCCAATACATTTGGTCATATCTGCACTTTGTGCAATACTTGGCAAACATTGAGTGATAGCGATGTCGTCAATCACCCAGTCATTACCTTGTCCACCTGTCGCATTATTTCTGATACTGAATATTGATGTAGTGGCATTACCTGTAGTAAAAGTAAAACCTACTTTCTGCCAGCCGGTTCCTGTTATATCACCGGTGGTATACTTACCAACTCCATCAACCAGAAAGGTTAGGTTAGGCTTGATAGTACAACCTGCCGCATCAGCAGCCGGACAAATGTTATATATCCACAGACTATATTCGTATCTTGTACTTGGACATAGGTTTGTAACTGTTCTTTCAATTACAATATCCGGGTTATAAGATGCATTCACAATCATCATATAACCATTCACATCACCTGAAGTATGGTCTTGTGTCAAAATATCCCACGTAGTAAATATCTTTCCTCCTGCTGTTGCTGAACCATTACAATCTGTTGTATTCGTAATTGTATAGTTACCATCATTCGGAGAGTCGCAGTTCATAGGGGCAAAGCTATATTGTGTTTCACCAGGAGATAAAGAAGGACCGGCAATAGAACTACCAGAACCAAAATCACCACCAGGGAATAAGTTTGTACTTTTGGCTATTGTACACAAACCTGTAGGACAAGCAGCTCCGCTATTACCTACCGTAACTCTTCTTTCGCTGTAGCAAAGTGGGTTACCTCCTCTCGAAACTATTACGTAATAAGTACCCTGTGCTAAATTTGAAATAGTATTTGATGGCGAAAGAGAGGAAACTTTCACGTAACTACGACTCGTTGAAGAAATCCATGAAACATCATCAGTTCCTAAAACATTTTGTAAAACGATTTTACCATCAGTAGCAGAACAAGAAGTGGCTGATGTTGTGGTAGCACCCGTAAAATATGAACTGGTAGAAGAAGTAAGAATTGCCGAAATGGTTCTACAAACGATTTTTGAAGTTTTATCTCTGATAAATATTGTATAATAACCAACCCCAAGGCCAGAATAAGTCTTTTCTGAATTATACCAGGTAACCCCATCCATACTGTTTTCGTAGTATGGACCCGCTGAATATTCAGTTACAAAAATATATCCATCTGTTCCAGAACATGAGGTTGGATTAGTAGGCATTACAGCAATAGGCGTGGTACAAACAGATGTACAACTGCTATTAATAACCATGTTTGTAGTAGCTGTAGCAGTACACCCATTAGACGCTGTTACGGTTAATGTGTATACGCCTGCCATATCAGAGGTAGCACTTGATACCAATGGCGATTGCTCACTGCTACTAAAACCATTGGGGCCACTCCATGAAAAACTTTCGCCGTTACCGCCTCCGATTAATTTAAAGGTAGTCCCCAAGCAATGTGTACCTGTATTGGATGCACTTGCTGTAGGAGGGGGCAGAACGGTCACAGTCAAAGAGGCTCTGCTTGTACTTACACAACTATTGACAGTACAAGTAGCATAATAAGTAGTTGTTGAACCAACCGTAAGGTTTGGTGTTGTATAATTTCCTGTTCCTAAAACTGTTGAAGTAGTTGAATTGGCATACCAGCTAACTGTTCCGGCACAATTATCCGCTGAAAGAATAACTGAACCCGTTCCACAACGACTAATCGGGCTTGTTGCAGGTGCCGAAGGTATAGGTTTAATAATCGCATCGGCAGAGCCTCTGGTTAAACTTGTACAACCATTCACAGTACAACTTACATAATAAGTAGTTGTGCTTGAAATACTTGGGGTAGTATAGCTTGCCGCTGTTCCCAGAACGGTTGAAGTAGTGGCATTAGCATACCATGTATAAGTACCTCCCGTACAACCAGAAGCCGATAATGTTACAGTTCCCGTGCCACATCGGCTATTATCGTTACCCGTTGGTGCAGCCGGAATTGGTTTAACCAATACACTGGCAGTAGCGGAAGCTGTACACCCTGCTGCATTAGTTACTGTTACAGTATAAACGCCCGACATTGATGTTGTTCCGTTGGCAATCGTCGGGTTTTGCAGGTTAGAAGTAAAGCCATTTGGTCCTGTCCAGCTATAAGAAGTACCGCCTGTGGCTCCTAAAACAATAGTGGAACCTTCACATTCATTATCTCCGGTTGTGGTTATTGTTGGCAAAGCGTTGATAGTAGCAACCGCTGTTGCTCTCGTGCTCACGCAACCGTAATTACATTCAACGTAATAAGTAGTAGTGGTTGAAATACCTGGGGTAGTAAATATAGTACCAGAACCCAGTGAGCTACCACCGGTAGCTGCTGCATACCAGGCATAAGTTCCTGCGCAACCACTAGCTGAAAGCGTTACAGTTCCTGTTCCACAACGAGACCCACCTACTGTGACGGGCGCAGCGGGTGGAGTAGTAACAATGGCATTCACTGAACCCCTTGTATCGCTTACACATCCGTTCAAAGTACAGCTTACATAATATGTAGTAGTTGAAGAAATGTTCGGAGTCGTATAAGTTGCTCCGGTTGCCAGACTGGATGAAGTAGTGGCATTGGCATACCAGGTATAAGTACCGCTGCAGCCTGCAGCAGTCAGAGTCACGGTTCCTGTTCCGCAACGAGCCACATCTGTGCCACTTGGTGCCCCAGGAATTGGTTTCACTAATACACTGGCAGTGGTTGTAGCTGTACAACCCGCTGAACTGGTTACTGTTACTGTATATATACCTGACATACTGGTTGTGCCATCAGCAATTGTCGGGTTTTGAAGACTGGAAGTAAATCCATCCGGCCCTGCCCAGTTATAAGATGTACCGCCAGATGAAGCCAATACAACCGTAGACCCTTCACATTCGGTGTCACCCGTAGCAGTAGCAGTTGGAATAGTATTTATGGTTGCAATAACTGCCGATCTGCTGCTTAAACAACCAAAGTTACATTCAACATAATAAGTAGTGGTTGCCGAAATACCCGGGGTAGTAAAGCTACTACCTGAACCTATAGAGGAGCCTCCTGTTGCTGCTGTATACCAGGCATAAGTACCTGAACAACCACTGGCCGAAAGAGTTAAAGTTCCTGTTCCGCAACGGGAAGCGCCTGTAACACCTGGCGCAGATGGTGGAGTAGTAACAATGGCGTCTATTGAACCTCTTGTATCACTTACACAACCATTCAATGTACAACTTACATAATAAGTGGTGGTTGAAGAGATGCTCGGTGTAGTATAGCTTGTCCCTGTTGCCAGACTGGTTGAAGTAGTTGCATTGGCATACCAGGTATAGGTACCGCTACAACCTGTAGCAGTCAAGGTAACTGTTCCGGCACTACAACGAACAACATCAGCACCTGTGGGAGCAGATGGAATAGCATTTACTGTAACATTTGCTGTAGCTGTAGCACTACAACCTGTTGCATTAGATACGGTTACTGTATATACCCCCGACATATTAATAGTGCTATTAGCTCTGGTCGGGTTTTGTAAGTTAGAAGTAAAGCCATTTGGCCCAGCCCATGCGTATGAAGTACCACCTGTTGAGCCCAAAATGACTGTTGAGCCTTCGCATTCAGTATCTCCGACAGCCGTTGCGGTTGGGCTGGCATTTACTGTAGCCGTAGCTGATGCCCGGGCACTTGCACATACGCTAACGCTACATTCAACATAGTAAGTAGTTGTACTTGATATACTTGGCGTAGTGAAACTACTACCAGTGCCTAAAGAAGAACCGCCTGTAGATACGTTATACCATTTATATGTTCCCGAACAACCACTTGCGGTAAGCGTAACCGTACCAGTGCCGCAACGAGCTGCACTGGTAGCAGTCGGTGTAGCAGGAATAGCAGAAACCGTAACTGCTGTAGTTGATGTATAAGTACCACAACCACTGATTGTTACTGATAAGGTATAAGTCCCGCTCATAGCAGTGATAGCATTAGTTCTTGTAGGGTTCTGAGATGTAGACGAAAAACCTCCCGGCCCGGTCCACTGATAAGACGATGGTGTTGGCGAAGCCGAACCTGTTAAATTAAGCGTTTGTCCTGCGCAAATAGGCTCATTGCTATCTGCAGTAACAGTTGGTGTAGTACCTGATAAAGTAACTGTACTTGTTGCGGTACAACCGTATACATCTTTAATAGTGACAGTATAAGTACCTGCTGCCAGCCCTGTAAATACATTGCTATCCTGATATGACCCACTGCCTAATTTATACTGATAAGTTGCTGTGGTAGTAGAAGAAGTAGCATAAGGTCTTATGGCGTCAATGGGTATAACCTCAGAAGGAGACGTTGTTGCGTCTCCTGGTTTTGCCCATCCTACTGCCAAATTATCGCCTCCCCCGCCTTCTTTATAGGTGGCTTCTATATAATAAATTTCTCCTGCCACCAGATTAATAGCAGCAGACTTCTGCGTAGAAAACTTATTCCATTCTCTTTCGCCCGTATAACTGGTATGATAGGCAATCTTTGTTTTATTGGAAGCGCTCTCATTTGTACTCAGCCAGAGCTCCCCATTATCGTCTGACGCAATCCAGAAATAATAAGTACCTGTGATATTTGGAGTAATATAACCGATTAGTCGCCCACCAAAGTTATCAGTCTGGTCGGTTTCTGTTTCCATTGAGGTTAAAGAAGTGGTACTTGTAGGGTTATTCGGATAATTTGAATTACTTGTCAGGTTAGCTACAGTCGTACCACTGATACCAGTCCATCTCTGAAATGTAATAGTACCTAAACCAAGTATCCCACCAGCACCGGTAGCCGTTATGGTTCCATTACTTCCACCGCAGGTAGGGTCAGTTTTAGCCAAACTAACACTTGGCATTAAGTTAACCGCTATTATCAGGGTATTAGACGCTAACCATTCGGTACATTCGTATCTTCTTGCCAAACGACGATAATAAGTCAATCCTGAAACGGTTGGAGGGTCGTAATAAGAGTAAGTCGCTCCTGAAATATCAGTCCATGTATAATTGTCGGTACTTGATTGCCATTTGTAATAAAGGGTTCCGCTACCACCTGATGCTGAATAGTAATTGTTGAAAGCACCTGGGTTGTAAGAGGTAGCACAAAATATCTGTACAGTCTGGTTATCACTGGTAGTGATATACCCCCCAGAAGTAACGTTGTAACACGCCACGATGTCGCCTGATGTATAGGCTGATGATTTTTCAAAACCAGAAGATAAGTTTTTATTGAAGAATTTTTCGCCTTCGGTAAAGATTTTGCCCTCATTGCCAGCATTACTGGCTAGCGCAAATATGGCCGAGTTTTGGTCTGATAGGCTGGGACTGATACTTGTATTAGCCGAAAGTAAGTTCTGATTTGTAGTTGGTAAAATAGAATTCTGAGCGAAAGTAGCAGAGAGAAGGCTTAAAAAGAAGCAGACGCTCAGGCTTATGGCACGCTTATGATTTACATAAGTCTGCCAAAAGAGGCTTCTCTTTAAATTAATGAATTTAGGAGAGCAATAGTTATTTTCTATTACAATGGACACCTAATTTTTATCTGCTTTATGAGTTGGGTATATTGAGAGGCTATTCAAAAAATGTTTAGGTTCACCTCTTATTATCCTTATTAAGCAAATGCCATGCCATTGATAAAAAATATTATCAAGCGGATACATAAAAAATCATAATCGACTGATAATCAGCGACTAAAAATATAATATACCCCTAAAAAGAAGAGCTAAAAAAGCGATAGAGAAAGCCTGGAAAAATTCAAGGGAACTTAACAAAAAACTTACCAGTTTTCCGATTATTGTTATACGAAGGAAACTCTTATTGCTTCAGTAAATCCCAGAGTACACTAAATGTAAAATAACCTTTGCCAGTAGTAAGCGAAGAACGGGAAAATGAAAAACCGAATTGTTTGATACGGAGATTAGCTCCGAACGAAAAGCCACCTGCCCCACCCAAAGAACTAACTGTGAGTTCCTGATGGCGCAGATGATTATATCCGGCTAATAAGTGGAAGTTTTTATGAATCAGAATCTCAGTGCCCACTACAAAATGTCGTAATACCTTATCTGCTGCAGATATTTTCTTTGGCACTTTATTACCCTGATTATCAAAGGTATAAGTGAAAGCAGTGTCATTATAGGCTATATCAAAAACGTACAAATGATGGGCTGTGACTGAAAATCTTACAGGCATATGTGCAGGTTTGAAAGAGGCGCCTATTTGTAAATCAAAAGGTATATCAGGCTTAATGTTCCCATAGTTTTTTATTACAAACCCAATATTTTTAGCTACAATACCCAAGTTTAAATCGTGCTTTGGGTGTTTAAAAGTGCCTCCCCAGTCAGTCAGGATAGCCATTGAATTGTAGGATTCCAGGATAGACCCAACCAACTTTGCAGTAATGCCAAAAGAGATATTATTGATCCTTCGGGCATGGGTAACTCCCAATGAAAAATCATTAGCCGAAAACTCTCCTGTGGGGTTACCAACAGCATCAGTTCCCTGAAAAGTACCGTAGTTCAGGTTCTGTAAACTAATACCCCATTGACTTTGTCCTATAGATTTTTTGAATTTTGGCGCATAATTGAGTGTAAAAAAATTACTCTGCGCCAGATAAGGTGAGTAGTTAACACCCAATTGTCCTCGTTGAGATGAGTCTAACAAAGCCGGATTAAGGGTATGCAGATTAATGTCTTTATCGAACAATGAAGCATTTACACCACCCAGCGCATTAATTCTTGCATTGTTGGGGAGTGTAAGAAATGAAAAGCTGTTCTGCCCTATGGTTTCAATGCTTAAAAAACAAAGCATTGAAACAAAAAAAACTGATATAAATGGTTTAGAAAATAAGATAGCCAACTTTGAGGCCCAAGGATAAATGGGGAATGTTGTAGTTTCTGTCTCTGTATCCAAGCCCTGCATTGGAGAATAAACCATCGCCATAATAATGATCAGTATA
>CBIHRH010000150.1:0-9311 GCA_966212365.1 uncultured Emticicia sp.
TGTTGCTTCTCCTACTGGCAATATGCCATATTTTATTTTATACTCAAAGTATTCTCCTGCCTTAAAACTTGTATTAGGTATAAAACGATAGGTATCACCTACTACAAAAGATGAGGCAATGAATAAAAAACAAACAGTTAATATTTTTATAAGGTATTTCATCAGCTATACTCTAAACAAATTTACAACTAAAAAAATATGCCAATATCAGAAAACTATACTACTTGGATACGCTTTTTTAAGGTACGCCAGATACTTCTTAAAATCCTGATCGAATTTCGTTTTGAATTCTTCTTCAAATTGATTTTGCTTGCTCTGATAGGTCAGATAACCAATAAAATAGGCATTATTTACCTGAGAAGTACGTCTGCGATTCTTTCTAAGTGATTGTATTTCTCCTTTCATCAACGTATCTGTCGAAGTTATTATTTTTCCTATCAAATCAAATTTATACGAAGTTTTCTGACTAATTGTTAAGTTTTTATTAAAACTATGATAAAGACTATCCAGCTTTTTTGCTCCTCTTATCAAATGTTTAGTATAGGCATCGCTAAACTTTTTATATTGCTCATATTTCCTCAATTCTTCTGAATCCTTTCCGTATTTATAAGCTAAAAACCGGATAGCTCCATACTCTCCGATAAAATCAGCCAGGTTTTCATTAAACTCCAGGTTATTCTTTACAAATAGTGTTCCATGTGTTAATTCATGAATAATTAAAGAAGCTAATCTTGCATCGGAATGATACAGCATCGAGCTTAGAATCGGGTCTTTCAGGTAGCCTAAGGTACTCCATGCCGAAACCTCATTTAATTGCGTGTCATAACCCTGTTTTTTGAGTTCGGCAATCTCCTTATCCGCCAGTTCTTTCTCAAAATGCCCTTTATAGCTAAACATGCCTACAATCGGGAAATGCCATTTTTTTGCCTTTAACTCGAAAGGTTCACAGGCAGTCATTACCCACAAAATTGGCTTTCCATGCTGGTCATAAAATGTAGTATAATTTTCTGAAGGATTTAAGCCCAAAGAATCAACAGCAAATCTTTTGATTTCCTGAATCAGCTCAATACGTTTCTTTAGTGAATCGGGGAAAGTTTTATCTGCCAGGACTTCAGTAACCGGACGGGTATTGAAAATAACTTTCAGTTGTCCTTTTGCCTGACGAAAGCCATACGCAGCAGCATCGAAGTTAAATGCGATAAAGCCTACAAGGATAATGAAGAATACAAGAAAAAAGTATTTGATAAACTTTTTAAAACCCAGCCACATATTAACCCTATTTGAATCTCTAATTTTCTATAAAGAAAACTATACTCAGCTTAATAAACAAAAATAAAAGCCACTCTGTTCAGAATGGCTTTGTATTTAACAGTATTTAATATTATCTACTCAGGTAGAGATTTCTTTCAGAATAAACCTGTTGGAAGAAATCATCATTTAAGTCGTCAATGAAATAAATTCCTTCTCCTGTCGACTTCATTTCAGGCCCGAGTTCTTTATTAACATTCGGGAATTTGCTGAATGAGAAAACCGGAATTTTAATCGCATAGCCTTCTTTATGAGGGTTGAAATTAAAATCTTTTACCTTTTTATCTCCCAACATCACTTTGGTGGCATAATTTACATAAGGCTCGCGATAAGCTTTGCAAATGAATGGTACTGTACGAGAAGCTCTCGGATTAGCTTCGATCACATATACTTTTTCATCTTTGATAGCAAACTGAATGTTGATTAATCCCACCGTATTTAAGCCAACTGCAATTTTTTTAGTATACTCCTCTATCTGCTTAATTACGTTTTCGCTCAAATCGAATGTTGGCAATAGTGCATAAGAGTCTCCTGAGTGAATACCTGCAGGCTCAATATGCTCCATGATACCGATGATATATACATCTTCACCATCGCAGATAGCATCCGCTTCGGCTTCAATCGCATTTTCGAGGAAGTGGTCAATCAGGATATTATTATCCGGAATATCATTAAGGATTTTCACCACATGTTGCTCTAATTCCTGCTCGTTGATAACAATCTTCATACTTTGTCCACCCAATACATAACTTGGGCGAACCAAAAGCGGGAAGCCAAGCTCACGAGAAACTTCTACTGCACGGTCTGCTGTGCGAACTGTATCAAATAATGGATAGGCAATATCAAGCTCTCTCAATCTTTCTGAGAATCTACCTCTGTCTTCTGCTAAATCAAGCGCATCATAAGAAGTACCTATGATTTTTATACCATATTTGGTTAGTTTCTCTGCCATTTTCAGAGCAGTTTGTCCACCTAGCTGTACGATTACACCTTCTGGCTTTTCGTGTTGAATCAAATCATATACGTGCTCCCAGAATACTGGTTCAAAGTATAATTTATCAGCAATATCAGGGTCAGTTGAAACCGTTTCAGGATTACAGTTAAGCATGATGGTTTCATAACCACATTCTTTAGCTGCTAATACCCCATGCACACAAGAGTAGTCGAACTCAATACCTTGTCCGATACGGTTCGGACCAGAACCTAATACCAATACTTTCTTTTTATTCGAACTTACCGACTCATTATCCGGGTTCTCCTGATTAGCATTGAAAGTTGAGTAGTAATAAGGTGTTTTTGCTTCAAATTCTGCTGAACAGGTATCCACGCATTTGTACACACGTTTAATACCCAATGCATTTCTTTTATTGAAAACCTGACTCTCTTTACAGTTCAGGATATGAGCAATCTGACGGTCAGCGTAGCCTTTTTGTTTGGCAGTTAACAATAAGTCTTTTGCTATATCATCGATTGAGAACTGCTCCATTTCTTTCTCAAGCAATATCAACTCCTCAATCTGACGCAAAAACCATTTATCTATCTTGGTAAGATTCTGTATCGTTTTGAACGAAAGCCCTGCTTTAAATGCATCATAAATATGGAATAAACGATTCCATGATGGATTAGCTAAGGATTTTTTCAAAGCCTCCTGGTCTCTTAATTCTTTACCATCTGCTCCTAATCCATTACGACGAATTTCAAGTGATTGACAGGCTTTTTGTAAAGCCTCCTGGAAGTTACGGCCGATACCCATCGTTTCGCCTACTGATTTCATCTGCAAGCCTAACGAACGATCAGAACCTGGAAATTTATCGAAGTTCCAACGTGGTACTTTTACGATTACGTAATCAATAGCCGGTTCGAAGAATGCCGATGTGCTACCAGTAATCGGGTTAATCAACTCGTCAAGGTTATAACCAATCGCCATCTTTGCGGCAATTTTTGCAATCGGATAACCCGTAGCTTTTGAAGCCAGCGCCGAAGAACGGCTTACACGAGGGTTAATTTCGATAGCAATGATTTCATCGGTATCAGGGTGTAATGAGAACTGTACGTTACAGCCACCTGCAAACTGCCCGATTCCGTTCATCATCTTGATTGCCATATCGCGCATTTTCTGATAAATAGTATCCGGCAAAGTCATGGCAGGAGCAACTGTGATAGAATCTCCAGTATGAATACCCATCGGGTCGAAGTTCTCGATGGTACAGATGATAACGATATTACCTTTATTATCGCGAAGTAATTCTAATTCAAACTCTTTCCAACCAAGGATTGATTGCTCAACCAATACTTCATGCACAGGTGATGCATGCAAACCATGATTCAATGCTTTATCAAAATCTTCCGGATTATGCACAAACCCACCACCGGTTCCACCTAAGGTAAACGATGGGCGAATAACTAATGGGAATCCTATTTCCTGTGCTATTTCTTTTCCTTCCAGAAATGAACGGGCAGTACGGCCTTTACAAACACCTACGCCTAATTCAAGCATTTTTAGTCTGAACTTCTCACGGTCTTCAGTGGTTTCGATGGCCTTAATATCGACACCTATGATTTGTACACCGTATTTTTTCCACACGCCACCTTTGTCGCAATCAATGGCAAGATTTAGTGCGGTTTGGCCACCCATTGTTGGTAACACTGCATCAATAGGTTTACCCATTGCTTTGTGTTTTTCCAGAATTTCAATGATGGATTTTTTCTCTAAAGGTTTCAGATAAACGTAGTCGGCATTGATAGGATCCGTCATGATAGTTGCCGGATTTGAGTTAATCAAACTCACTTCAATACCTTCTTCCTTAATTGATCTTGCTGCCTGAGAGCCGGAGTAATCAAATTCACATGCCTGACCTATGACAATGGGGCCTGAGCCTATGATAAGAACTGACTTAATATTGGGATTTTTTGGCATTTTTTTTTGCGAAGGGGTTTCGATTCGTTAATCGAAGAACAAAGTTAGTACAGATTTTTGATTTTATTAGTGGGATATTGAAAATACCTTAGAAAAGTGCAAGAAAAAGATAAAAATATCTCATAACTTAAAAAATATTTGCCCTGCATTTCTAAAAGACTAGCAAACAAATTTTACCACTGCGCAGCCGTATCATTGAAGATATTTAGCACTAATTGGTCAAGGATTTTTGGAACTAATGAGCCCTCTACCTGAGCCAGAGTTTGCTCTTGTGGGAAGTCCTGGTAAAATGAAAATTCTTTTTCAAAACTTTCATCTTCGTTTTTGGTATTTACAAACCTCACTTCTACTCTAATGGTCAATCTATTTAATGCTGCTTTATCACTGGCAGTTGCCGCAACCGGAGTCAGTTCGTAGCCTGTAACAGAACCTTCTAAAAACAAATCACCATCGCTGGGTTTTAGTTTCAAGCTGGTATTGCGCTGATAATACTCTTTTAACTTTTCTGTGAAAGTTAAAGTAAGGTTGGCAGGTCCTCCGGCCGTATTCATCACAAAGTTCTGAATGGTAATAGTCTTTAAGTCACTTGAAAGAGTAGTGCCTGTAAAGGAGTAGATTTTGCAGGAGTCAAGTGCTAATGCCGAACATAAAAAGAGAGACAGCACTAAACACCTCTTTACTAATTGAATTACTCTATTATTTTTTGTGTTTAGATCTCTATTATTCATCTTCAATATCATATTGCTTGATTTTTCTATACAGTGTTCTTTCAGAGATACCCAAATCAGAAGCTGCATATTTACGCTTAAAGCCATTTTTCTTTAGAGCCCTGATAATCATTTCTTTCTCCTGCTTCTCTAGTGAAAACGAATCTTCCTGTGTTTCATGAGAAATGTCTTCTATATTATTTCTATCATCCTGAATCTCATCAATCTTGATAAATCCACTATCATCCACCGGCTGATAAGGCTGATATGGGCTAACCACCGGACCATACATATTCTGAGGGACAAGTGCCACACTTTCATCCTGATGAATGCCATTAAACAAATCACTGTGTTGCTTTACAGTATCAGGATTTATCTGCCCTCCCTGCATCAATGATAAGACCAGTTTTTTCAAATCAGTCATATCTTTCCGCATATCAAATAGCACTTTATACAATAAATCTCTTTCAGAAATACCCCCATCATTACCACCATTCATGCCTTTTAATAAGGCAGGTAAACCGCTTGCCTGTTCACGAGGCAAATACTTCGTCAACACTTCTGCTGAAACCAGTCTTTCTGTTTCTAAGATAGTGATTTGTTCTGCGATATTCTTTAACTGACGGATATTACCCGGGAAACGGAAACTCATCAATACCTGTGAAGCACTATCAGTTAATTCAATCGGCTGGATATGATTTTTTTCGGCAAAATCTGAAGAGAATTTACGGAATAGTAACTCAATATCATAACCACGCTCCCGGAGAGGTGGTACATAAATCGGAACAGTATTTAAACGATAATATAAATCTTCTCTGAATCGTCCTCTTTCAACGGCATCTATCAGATTTACGTTTGTAGCCGCTACTACTCTTACATCTGTTTTCTTAACTTTAGAAGAACCTACCGGAATAAATTCGCCATTTTCTAAAACACGAAGTAAGCGTGCCTGCGTACCTATCGGCAACTCTGCTATTTCATCCAGGAAAATTGTACCTGTATTGGTAGTTTCAAAGTAACCTTTGCGGTCGTCAATGGCTCCTGTAAAAGACCCTTTTACGTGGCCAAATAGCTCAGAATCTATCGTTCCTTCAGGAATGGCGCCGCAGTTAATAGCGATAAACGGGCCGTGTTTACGGGTACTCAGTGCATGGATTATTTTTGAAAAAGATTCTTTCCCACTTCCACTCTCTCCTGTTATTAGTACAGTCAGGTCGGTTGGGGCTACCTGTACGGCAATGCTCAAAGCATAATTCAATGCTGGTGCATTACCAATAACTCCAAACCGATTCTTAACGGATTGTATTTCTGCGTTGTTGGTCATTGTAATTTTAAGCTAAAACCTCTTCCACGGCCTTACCTATCAAAGTTGCTGCGGTGCACTCAGTTACGAGTACATTTACATAATCACCTTTCCTGAAATTTTCTTTCGGGAAAACCACCATTTTATTCTGGTCGTTTCTTCCGCACAAATGCTCTGCAGAACGTTTTGAGAAACCTTCTACCAGAATTTTATGTACTTTACCAATTGCCATCTGATTACGCTCTAATGAATGCAATTGTTGTTTAGCAATTACCTCTGTCAAACGTCTGTTTTTCACATCAGCAGGTATATCATCAGTCAATTTCTTTGCCGCAGGTGTATTGGGTCTTTCTGAATAAGCAAACATATAACCGTAGTCATATTTCACGTAATCCATTAACGAAAGCGTATCCTGATGATCTTCTTCTGTTTCAGTACAGAAACCGGTAATCATATCTTGTGAAATTCCACATTCCTCGCCCAGAATCTCCCGGATTCTGTCGATTTTGCCCATATACCATTTACGATCGTAGGTACGATTCATCAGGTCAAGAATACGGCTACTACCACTTTGCGCAGGTAAGTGAATATACTTACAGACATTTTCATGCTTTTTCATGGCATGAAGCACATCATCGGTAATATCTTTCGGATGAGAAGTTGAGAAGCGAACGCGCAAATCAGGATTGATTTGGGCTACCATTTCTAACAAATCAGCAAAAGTGGTTGTATTCAAGTCGCCATTAACACCTTTCCACTTATATGAATCGACGTTTTGACCTAAAAGCGTCACTTCTCTATAGCCTTGTTCAAAAAGCTCGGTAGCTTCTTTAACAATTGAGAATGGGTCACGGCTTCTTTCACGGCCACGTGTATAAGGTACTACGCAGAAACTACACATATTATCGCAACCGCGCATAATGCTGATGAAAGCGGTAACACCGTTTGAATCTAAACGAATAGGTGTAATATCAGCATAGGTTTCTTCTCTCGATAAAAATACATTTACCGCTTTTTGTCCGTCTTCTACTTCATTAATCAGATTCGGCAAATCTCGGTAGGCATCCGGGCCCACTACCATGTCTACAATTTTCTCTTCTTCCAGAAATTTGGTTTTTAATCGCTCTGCCATACAGCCCAATACACCAATTTTTACATTCTGGCGTTTTTTCTTCATTGGCACTAAATGCTGCAGGCGATTTCTAACCTTTTGCTCAGCGTTTTCACGAATAGCACAGGTATTCAGCAAAATCAATTCTGCCTCTTCAATTTTAGAAGTAGTTGCAAAACCATTTTCTCTTAAGATTGACGCCACGATTTCACTATCGGCAAAATTCATCTGGCATCCATAGCTTTCTATATATAGTTTGCGCTTGTTCTCGCCTTCTTCATCCACACTTACGCGTGCTACATCTAAATCTTTCTTATCTTCTTCTTTCAGAATTTCTAATCTGCTTGTTACTAAACTCATGATTGCTAAACTTGATTTATCAAACACAACCCCGCCGACAAAAATAAAGTTCTTATTTCTATCAACCGACTTGCTAAATTAAGACACAAATTTACGACAATACTGACAGATTGTCAGAAAAAAATCAATTAATTATTCTTAAACAGATATTATCCCTCTTACCTCTCTATCTATTCTCAATAATCCTTTGTAATTTGCTGCACATTCAATCTTAAAATTACCCTTATGCCTTTGCTCATTACTATTATTGGGCTTATTGTACTCATATTGCTCATTTCTTATTTTAAACTCCATACATTTCTTTCTTTTTTAGTTGTCACTTTAGGCGTTGGTCTGGCCTTACAAATGCCCCCTGAAAAAATCTTAACAGCAGTCCAACAAGGCATTGGCGGAACACTCGGCTCTATTGTTTCTATTATTGCCCTGGGTGCCATGTTGGGTAAATTAGTTGCTCAAAGTGGTGCAGCACAAAGAATATCGACTAAAATGATGGATATTATTGGCACAAGTTATGTTCGCTGGGCTTTTATGATAACTGGGTTTATAGTAGGGCTACCACTCTTCTATTCAGTTGGTTTCATGCTCCTGGCGCCTTTGGTTATTACGGTTTCGTATCGCTATAAATTACCTGCGGTGTATATTGGAATACCGATGTTGGCTTCGCTTTCGGTTACACAAGGGTATTTACCACCCCACCCTGCCCCTCTGGCAATTGTCAAACAGTTTGATGTGGATATGGGTTTGACGCTTTTTTATGGAATCATAGTAGCTATTCCGGCCATATTAGTTTCTGGGGCATTGTTTGGCAGTACTTTGAAAAAGTATATGACTTTGCCTAATAAGGCTTTTATTGCCCCTGAATTAAAGGACGATGAAATGCCCTCAACTTTTATGAGTTTTATTTCTGTTCTATTACCTATTCTGCTTATCAGCATATCGACTATCATTCTCCACTATTTCCCAAAAGAATCGTTCATGCATCAGCTTCTAATTTTTGTTGGAGATCCCATTGTGAGCATGTTTATTTCAGTCTTATTTGCCTCTTATACTTTGGGGATTAAGCAGAATAAAACTATGGGAGAAGTAACTAATCTATTGGGTGACTCAATTAAAGAGGTAGCCATGTTATTCTTGATTTTTGGAGGTGCCGGTGCCTTAAAACAGGTATTAACTGATGGCGGAGTTAATCAATCCATTGCCTCGATGATGCAGGAATCTTCTTTACATCCGCTGATATTGGCTTGGGGAATGGCGGCTATTATACGTGTGGCTGTGGGCTCTTCTACCGTTTCGGGTATTACTACTGCCGGATTTGTAGCTCCACTATTGGCTTCTACTCATACTGAACCACATCTAATGGTGCTCAGTATTGGAGCAGGAAGTATGATGTTTTCTCATGTAAATGATTCAGGCTTCTGGCTTTTCAGAGAATACTTTCAGCTCTCGATGACAGAAACGCTGAAAACCTGGTCTATTATGGAAACTTTGGTTTCCGTCTCAGGTCTAGGAGGTGTGATGGTTCTGAATGCCTTTATTGGATAAAATTCATCAGAAAGGATAGCCGATGGCAAAGTGAAATACAGGGTAATAATCGTTGTTCCGGCC
>CBIHRH010000151.1:0-9300 GCA_966212365.1 uncultured Emticicia sp.
ATATAATCTATCTTAGTGCTAGGATTCTAACATTGTAATTAAGCCTATGATCCATAAATGCCCCGATTTCCCGTAGTGTAAAGATGCCTAAAATTATACCCCTGAAGGGTATTTAACTTTATTAGATAATATTTTAACCGTATATACTATTTTATGCGAAGATTCTTTTCTAAAAAGATATATATATTCGTCCTTAGTTATAAGGTGAATAGGATTATAATATTCAATAAAAAAATAAACTTATATAGTATAAATTATAAAGCGAAGTAAACTGGATGACTTATAAATATCTATATAATTTGATTATTCACGCTATGAACTGCAACATCGGAATACTTCATTATTCCTTCAAAACATAGTCTACCATAAACAGATGCAGTAGGAACACAATTTATTTTGGCAAACTCTTCGACCTCAGCTTTTTTGAAAGATGAGTGGTGAGATATAAAGGCTTGCCAGTGATCTTTTGGAATTATAGTGTTTCTAGCAAAGTCATTTGCTTCTGCTTCAAAATCTGAGGAAGTATAGCCTGTTCTATCTTCAAAATTATCAACAAAAGAGGCTAATTTATCTTCAGATAGGTGGTAAAATATGTGAGCCAGCTCGTGGTACACTGTAAAGACTAAGTTATCAAGCCGTCTATGGCGAAGCGTTAAGCCAATAATAGGACTACCATTGTGCCAAAGAGCAGCACCATCTAATGGAGCATGGTCTGGCTTAGGCTTTACAATAACTTTTATGCCGAACTTATTAAGAGTATTAGTAAGGTTATCTATAATATTCCTGCCTAAGAATATTTTTTTTAAACTATGTATTATTTCATCTTTGAAATTGGGGCTAAAGCCTGAAGCTTTTTGCTCTTGCGACAAAAATTTCACGTAGAATATCCACGAATTAACGAAGTTCACATGTTCTGTAAGCTTACTGGATTTTTTAAAATGAATATTTTGAAAACTACTACTAAATTTTCCTAAATCATGGACTGAGACCGCATTGTGAATTTTAAGTAGATGCTGAACATCAGTTTTTAAATTACCTGTCAGCTCATTTTCCTTCTTAAAGTAAGAAACAGGTATGTATTGTTTAATAATTTGCCAGGATTTAACTGCTTCTATACGGTCGAGATTGGCTTTTTCAATTTTAGCCGTATCTAGATTATAGTCGGCCTGAAGATCATTCCAGTATTTGGCACCATGCTCTAAAACCTCCCCGATTGTTAGAGCCATTTCTGGTGTAATGGAACGTTTCCCTTTTACTATTTCATTTAAATGAGATGGAAGAATGCCTGTTTCATGGGCAAACTCATTCTGTTTTATACCTCTTGCCAATAATTCTTTTTGAAGATGAACACCTGGATGGATGGCAAAATGAGGCGTTTGTTCAAGTTCAGTTTTAAGGGTCATAAAATCGTAAGTTATATTAGCCAATATTACGTAGAGCAAGAATTGTAAAGCATACTAATTTTCCTCCTTCTTCATGATATATGCAATCAAGGTGATAATTATCAGAGACCTCTACAGAAATTAATGATTGTTCTTTGTCAATTAAACGAGCCTTCAGATGAGATATTTTCATTAAAAGGGTTAAACTATCACAGGCTCTTAACGCATTAAGTGCGCAAAAAAAGTTTTTCCGAACTGCATTTTTACAGTCGAATCGTTTAGCTTTTGGGCAGTTATGAGTATATAAACCTTCCAATGAAGGGTCAGCAAAACGCAAATTAATCACTTCACTCACGCAAATATAGTAGCAACTTTCTAGTTAAAAAATTAAATTCACAAAAACGGGAATAATTTCTCATTAAAAAATTCTCATTTCAGGGAATTTTTTCGTTAAATTTGTTGTAAGTACAGAAGCTGTATCTCATGTCCACGTCAATGAAGCATCAAGGCAGCTTATTATTTTTTCCTAACGGAGTGTACAAATCGGCACACTCCCTAAAAACAAATATATGCAGGAGCAACGAGATGTGCAAGCGGCGCACGAAAAAGACCACCCGGAGGACGTAAATATTAATATAGCAATCATCAATATTGAAGATTGCTATAACCGTCAAACTCTTCCATGTAATATATTTTCTAATTAATAATACTGTACAGTTATGGGGAATCCCTCAACCAACAAAGGCGTCAGACCTAAGAATCAAGCACGCAGCCTTCAGATAAGCACAAGTACGTCTGAATCATATTCCACAAACACGAGCAATGCAGCAAGCAGGACCGACACGAATCTTATTCGTCTTGAAAATATTGATTTAGCCGTTGCTAAACAGGCTAAACTTCATGAGTATGTGAGAATTAAGTTGAATGGAAGTATTTATGAGGTTTTTCTGAATGAAAGCAGAATCGGCACGATACCAGCCAAATACAATGAAAAGCTTTCATTTAATAAGCAACACGACGGAGAAATTATTTCTATTCAGCTATTGGAAAATAGTGCTACCATTTACATTAAATTACTTTAGTACTTACTACTTTAGTTGTGATAGATGAGCTATAAAAGCAAGACCGGAAACAATTACTTCGGCGGACTGTTTAGTGGTTGTTCAAAGTGTGAGGTTTACTCAGTTTGTGGGGGTGATACTACTGCTCCTTGTAAGTGTGTCTTTCCACCTGATAATGGTAAAAGATATGTATGTAATGAGTGCCCTCTTCTCTGCCGTGATAGAGTAGAAGCAGATGTGAATCAACCGATTTATGATTTTAAAACTCATATAGAAAGTGGCAGGTTTCTTAATGAAATAGCAATTAGTCATAGTTGGGTACCTGATTTTCCTCTATTTATACCGGCACATACTGAAGCTTTTAAAGGGGAGCAATTACCAATAGATTGGGCTTCGGCAGACTTATATACTTTGTTTGGTAAAGGAAGAGTGAGAGATTTTTTTAAAACCGAATATGGAGCAAGAGAATTTCTGAAGGTCAGCCCACAGTGTAACCTTATTGCAGTTTTAAATGGAAAGGATAAATATCTCGAAAATCTTTGGGGAATGGGAGTGGAGGCAAGAACCAGAGCCTTCGAACAGCTAAATAGAATTGGATTCAGTATTAGTACAGGTCCTACTTTCTCTGTTTCAAATAGATCTACCTTTGAGATAGCTTCAGGTAAAGAGTTGACAGTAAGCACCCCACAAGCGCACAATATTGGTATGATTACAAGGCACAATAAAGTTGTGGAGGAATTACAAAATGCAAGTCTTTATACTATCCCGAACCTTTATTGGCGCCATAGTGATGCAGTTGAGCTTAAGCGATGGGCTGATTGGTTAATTGTAAACCCTTCGATTAAGGTAATATCAAGGGATCTTTCTCTTACGAAAAACTGTGAGACCATTAAAACTAAAATAGCTGAATTAATCCAGATGCTTAAGTTAGTAGGTCGCAATTTTCATGTTCTAATTGTTGGAACAGGTACGATTACTGCTCCTGTAGTTCTGAAGATGTTAATGCGTGCGGGTCATACCGGAACAATTATTACGAAATCTCCTATCCACGATGCAACTGTCTCAGCGATAAGATATAAATTAACTGATGACAGAATCGTCAGAGAGGGTGATTCAACCACTCCACGTACAAATTTAATATTAAATAACTTAGCTGTTTTTACGGAGTTACTAGAATTAACTGCACATGCGAAGGTACGATAGATTAATGATTTGTATTAAAAATATTATTTATTCAATTGACAGTATCATATCAGGTTTCTGTTTGATAATGTATTGAGTTTTTTACAACACACATGATAAATAATTATATCAGAGAAGGCTTTAAAGTACGAATACTTACTATTAGTATCTTTTATTTTGACATGGAAGTAGTCACAAGTTCAATCCTTGTTACGCCCACCATTCTTTTCAATTACTTAAATTATATAAAGTTTACCATATTGAAGATAGCCTTTTGCAGTGTACCAACCCGTGTACCAACAAATTATCAGTCAGTTTTTTATAGATAAGGGCCATCTTTAATAGCCAGGTTGCGAACCAATTTAGGTTCAGGGTCGTTAATCATAAGTATTGCTGAGACATTCTCGATTTGTGAGATGCTTAAGAATACTAAATTAATTTTGATAGGGGAAAGGCAGTACATAATTTATACTTTGTAGCACTGTATTGAAACAACAATTATTTGATTTGCTGCTTATAAATTTCCGCAATATCCGATTTTTCAATTTCGATTTTTCGCTTTTTACCTATTTGCAAGTAGCTTCTTTCCTGATCCACTCCTACAAAATTGCGACCAAATAAGTTGGCAGCTATTCCTGTCGTGCAACTACCTACAAAAGGGTCTAAAATCCAGTCATTCGGCTTTGTCGATGATAAGATAATGCGTTTCAATAAGGCTAATGGCTTTTGTGTCGGGTGCTTACCACAGGATTTTTCCCAAGGCGCAATGGTAGGTAATTCCCAGACATCCTTCATTTGCTTATTGCCATTTATTTGCTTCATCACCTCATAATTGAAACAATGGGGTACTTTCTGCTCTTTCCTCGCCCAGATAATCAATTCGGTTGAATGTGTAAAAACCCGGCAGGATAAGTTGGGAGGTGGGTTGCTTTTCTTCCAGACAATGATGTTTAAAATTCTGAAATCCAGTTCAGTTAATACCTGACCGATAGCGAAAATATTGTGCATAGTTCCACTTATCCAAAGCGTGGCATTGGCTTTCATTTTCTCACGTACAAGTGAAATCCATCGCCTGTTAAATGCATAGACTGAATCAAAGTCAGTCAGTTTATCCCACGAGCCTTTATTGACGGATACAATTTGTCCGCTATGAATGGAATGACCATCATTGGAAAGGAAATAAGGCGGATCGGCAAAAACCATTTCAAATTTCCATTCCAGTTGCGGAATGATGGTCATGGAATTGCCATGAAACAGATTAAAGGAATGATCTGTGGATTTGAAAAAAGAATGCTTATCAATTTCTGCGAATGCCATCATGTGGTCTGACCTCTGCTATTGAAGGGCAGACAATAGTCCAATTGAATGGAGAAATTTCAAAAAGTCTTTTGATTAAATACGGTCAAACATGAACGAGTAAGAATAATCTATCTCAAGGCCTCTACTATAGAAAATATATAGTGGAGACTATACATTTTCTATATCGGCTCCGAAAAGCACCAAAGGTATAAGTTTCTAAATTGCAGGGTAAAACGAATCACTCCAAGACCTAATTCACTAATGAAAAGTCAAAGGAGAAATCAACTGAAAATCAGTGATTTAATTTAACTAAGATTAATTTGTTTCAAATCAAACACTTAATAAAGTTATGATTTACCCTGCGCAATTTCATTCAAAATCTTTTGAGAAAAAGGATGTTTTCTGCTATACTAAATGCGTCAACACAGGGAGGAACGTGATGGCACAATTTAGTTTTCGTCAAGGCTTAGTTACATTATTCGGCGCAATGACATTTGGTCTTGCCTCATGTGATAAAGGCGACCCGATTAATCCATCAGGCGGTAATACCAAGCCAGACCCTGTTGCTAAAGTGGATACTGTTGATTCCATTCTACAGGTTTATCCAAATGCCAGCTCTGCTGTTATGGGCGAATCCATAACAAAAGATGGTAAAAGATATTTTGGTTTCAATGCACGTATCTCAGAAGATGTAAATGATACAAAGGTTACCACCGGAGCCTCGGGTTACGATAACATGAAGTATAAAGTAAAATACTTCAGAGAGAACATGAAAAAAGGAACAAAATCTACTCCAGGTGGGGAATACTATATTGCGGCTGATAGTACCCAGAAGCCAATCATGTCCTATGAACCAGCAGACGGTAAATACTTCAAAATTGTACCTGTAACAGTAGGTAGCCAAACAACCTATCATCGCATCAAACGTGCAGATGTTTTTGTCGAATCAAAAGATGGCCTTCGGATTATGGGTTCTGCAATGGCCGATGATGCAGCTTTTAATGATCGTCTTGATAATGTAGCAAGTCAGCAAAGTGCAGAATTATCTGCTAAACTCAATGTGCTTGATTTAAATGCGACCTCTAAATCTAAACTTGTTGTAATGAAGATTAATTAACATTTGCACATGGATTTGGTTTAGGAACAGGGTTAATCAACCAGTTTGATAGAGTGGTGCTGATTAATCCTCCTTCTGCCATATCATTAGCTCTAAGATTATTATAAACAGGCTTTTGTTCGTTTCCTAAATTGATATGGTTGGCGAAAATATATAAATCTCCTCCACCCGATCTGTATTTATCGACCGCAGCATCCATCATGTCCCTGACGGAATTAAATGTTCCGCCTCCTAATGCAGGGCATCCTTCTGGCTTACTAAAATCCTGGGTCTCATCAAAAATGCCAAAAATCATGAGACGTTTTGCCTGTGAAGAAGCGAGCTCGCACAATACTGTTGGGTCATTGAAGAGTGGTAATGAAGTCGCAGGATTTAAGCGAGTAATAGAATTATCTGGTGGTAATGGGTTATCAACTTTAGATAAATAAGCAGTCAATAAAGCCTCGTAACTCGACTCCAACAACTCAATATTCGGATTATCCGCATCTCTATCACAAAATCCGTTACATATTGACTGTTCTTGACCCAGAATTGGGTTGCATGATCCGCTTCCCGAGCATATCAAATTAGGCAATGTTATAGGTGCGCCAGTATAAGTACCATTTTGTAAACCTCCCGTATCTACCCAAATTTCAATACCATTACTGTTTCCACCAGTCCCACATGGATCACTCGCATTATTACAAGAGATAATCGGATCAGAAACAGAAGCAGGATTGCGTTTCCGCATGGCATCGACCAGAAGCTCTGACCAAATCCGGTCATTCGGCGCAGCATCCAGAGTGGCTGCTGAAATATCCGGGATAATATAGCCCTTCTCATGGGCTGTCTGCCAGATTTCCGGCCGACTGTCATTATTAGACATTCTGCTGGTATCCCAGGCATTAGGCGAAGGCTTGTTCATGCTCCATTCCAAGGCTACGGGTATATTCATGCTGACATGGCGGACAATGGGCAGCCGATTGTTAGGATTTGACCCTGGAATAACCGGACAAGCAACAGTTGTATTCAAATCCCGCTCACATTGAGCGGCGGCATACCCCACTCGGTAAATAGTTTGAGGTGTGGACACTATCTCACTGACCCCATCGACCACTTTTACCAACTGGCAACGTCGGGTGAGGTATCTGGCTGTCAGTTTTCCATACCAGCCCTTCCCACAGTCTCTGTTTTCTGTTGCGTTGCCTATCATTTCACCATTGGCATTTAACTGCATGGGAGAATATGGATTAATGGTAAACCGTGGAGGTGGTGTATCCTGATCGCATTTCAGATAGGTTTTAGGTTCAGGATTATAGGGTTCTGCATCACAGGTATTGGAGCCATCCTTATTTTTCCGGCAGAAGAAGGTATAATACCCCGGCCCGTTGCCTTCCAGTTCCTGCTTTAAACTGGAGACTTGCAGTTCTATGACATCATCGGCAGGTTTGGCAATATCCTGGCTGGGATCACGGCAATACGTACTAATCTCTTGTGGGGTGGCAGGTGGCAAGGACGCTGATAAATCAGGGGTACACTCCCAGGATTTATTTAGCCTTTGAATTTCATTCGTGGCATTGCCAATAATGATTATCCCTGTTTCTTTGTTGGTTTCGTTGTCAGAAAATTTAAGTTGACAGATTTGTTCACGTTTGATGACACCATCTGTTCCTGCAGGACAAGGCAAAGTTATGTCCCGTTTGAAAGTAGGCTCGGTAGTCTTTTTGGGGTCTGGTAAACCATTCAGTCCATCAGGCGCAAGAAATCCGGCTACAAAGATGGGTGAACCCTCTATAATATCATCTCCGACCATACATCCTAACTCTATGCCTTTCTTTGGTAACTGAACATTAGCAGCGTTTTTCATTCCAACGGCATCATGACCAAATTTGAGGACTAAAGCACTTGCCATTGTACTGCCATGTTGTTTAAGGCTAGATACGCCAATAGGTTTTTGAGTGAAGTAAGCAATCGCTCCATATTTACCACAAGAACTGACATGAATGCCTGTCGGTGAAATAGGTTTGGGATTATTCTGAACGGTAAAGTCTGTGGGTTTATCTGACAGGATTTTGCCTTAGTCCTGTAAGGGAGTTTTACGTTTCATTTGAGAAGCGGCCAGATAAGCAGACAAATTCTGTGCAGAGGTAGCCAGGCTTCCGGCTACATTTTCAATATGTGCCCTCTGGTTGATGGCATTGTATCGGGCAGAGACATCGCCTTCATCCGGTAGGCATGCAGTCAGCGAAGCGAGAGCCAATAAGAGAGTGAGTTGTCGCAAAAGCATAAAACTGGCCTTATAATCAGGGGTCAATCATAAGGATACACGAAAAAGCTATCCATTTGTTAAATCCAGCGGATAACTTGCCTTTTATGTCCAGGTTTGTAAGATAGTAAAGAAGCCTTTTAGGGCTTAAGGGTGTGGAAACCTTATAAGTGGCGGTTTGTGACCGTCAAATCACTCCTCGATCTGTCGGGGAGGCCCAAATGTATGTTCAGCCCGGATGGGCAAAGATTTGGGCAGCCATCCACTTATGGCTTTCCAACTCCCTGACACCAATCGAAGGGGGCGTAAATGAACATACAAAACACACTCTATCATTCAGGCTATTATCCAAGTCCATTGTATATGAAACATTGGATGGAAAATCATTATACCATCATGCTTGGTGATAGGATTGCCAGAATCAGATATTTGTATGAAAAGCCTATCGGTTATAAGGAAATGGCGGCTTTGTTTAATCAATGGCAGATACCAACGACCAATGATGATGAACGGGACAGATGGACTGAACAAAGTGTCAAAAAGATTTTTCAGAGATATTTGAAGTTACTTGAAATCACTGAACTGGATATAATCAGGGTTTATCCGAATTTGCATGAGATTGGGATAGTGAAGATTTAAGCTCACTTCAACGGAAAGGTAGAGCTTTACTAGTCTTTATATCTGTGTCAACTCATTCCAGGACAAGACGCTACTCCTCTATATGAATTATTTCTGGTTCTCTCACAATCGCTTTAATAGCGCCTTGATTAAGAAGATTACTTTGTATTCTTAATAAGAAATCCTTCGTAATACTATTTCTTTCGTATTCTAAGAAAAGATATTTATCTAATTGGGCTTTTACGAATCCCTTTTTATAAAATGATTTAATGTTCTCAATAGAAATCTTTTTTTCCAAACTAATTTTTTCTGCTTCAATAAGCATATCTATCTCAAAAATTGTATAGAAAAATGTTATGAACCCGATAATTGAAAGTTCATTTTCTATTAGTTGTT
>CBIHRH010000152.1:0-9291 GCA_966212365.1 uncultured Emticicia sp.
AGTTCGTCTCCAAGAGGTACATCCTTACTTCGCCTGGCACAATGCCCTGTCTCTAGCCAATACTATACTTTAAGATGTTTATTTTTAGAGTAAAATAATGTAATCATTATACATTGTGGCAATTCAATTTCCGCGATAAGAATAGAAATAAACTTATCCCCGATATCTGGCATAAATATGCTCATCATACAGCTTTCCCTCCTTAGTAAGTGATTTTTTCAGGATAGCTTCTTTTTCAAAACCTGATTTTTCGAGGACTCGCATCGAGGGGATATTATATTCAAATACGCCGGCATAAATGCGATGCACATCATAATTGGCAAAGGTATAGTTCACAATATCAATAATAGCCGTTGAGATAATCTCATTACCCCAGTAAGGTTCACCTAGCCAGTAACCTATCTCGGCATTTTTCCGATATATGTCCTCTTTCAGCAAGATGCCAATAGCACCAACGGCTTTGTCTTCTACCTGTATCGCAAAGTTCTCGGCCGAGTTTGAGGCAATATTTACCCATTCATACGCATCAGTAATGGTATAAGGATGTGGGAAAATATCTTTCAGATTTTTCCAGATATTGTAATTATTGGCATTTTCGACTAATGATTGTTCATCGCCCGATTGCCATTTTCTCAGGAAAAAGTTCATTTGGTATCTTTTCTGTAGCTGATCTCCTGTTTGTCTAATAGCCCTCTGATGCGAGGGCTATCTGCAAAGGCAAAGATGAGTTCTTTCTTTGGCAAATTTTCACTATCATCTTCCCAACGCCAATCTTCGCAAATGGCATCCAGGAGATTGAGTAGTGTGCCTATTTTTTCAGGATTACGTTCTTTTTCTATGAAATGTTCAGATGGAGAAATATAGACTACTATTTTTTCATCTTCCAGCCATGACAAATCACTTAGCATTTCATCAAGCGATTCGCTGGTAAAACCAAATTCTTCCGGAAATGCGAGTGCATCGCCGATTTCTTCATAAAAACCTCTAAGAGTAAGTGTTTTATGACCATCAAGTTCAATGATTGAGTAATCAGCAGGGAGTTCTAAATTTTTGGTAACAAGAAAATTAGGCATGGGTTCAGTAGGCAGATATATTTTTTACGTGGTCTTGTGACAGACCACATAGTTTAGTTCAATGAAAAAGTAGGCACTTTCATCACCACAGAATTATTAAACATCAATTCTGTAATAGTTGGGCGCATATAATCGATTAGTGGAAACTCGGCGATAATATCCATCACTTCTAATTCGTCTTGGGCATTCACAATACACCAGAGTCTGCTTCTGTCAGACGATAATGCATACGATTGTAGTTTTCCCTCCTCTAACAATTGATTTACAGCAATTCGTTGATAGGGAATTTTGGCAATGAAACTTTCAGGGAAAGGCACTGGCAAATCAAATTCCACCATAAATTGAGTCATATTCTCTCCTAATTTTAATAATACAATACACAAAATCTATACCACACTCAATTGTCTACTTTTTTTGCTTTAAATCAGCGACTCGTTGGTTAGGTTATAAATTTCTCTCACTAATATAAACAAGTTTTCCTAAAAAACGTTTTCTTTGCAAAACTTATCTCAAAAGGGGTGCCTCAAAATAACGGGCTGAGATTATACCCATCGAACCTGATACAGGTAATTCTGTCGAAGGGAGAGAGAATAGTACTATAGTGTGCGCAGCTATAGAACTGTTTGCGATTTCCAATTAAAATTTTGTTTCACCAATAGAGCCATTTTGGGCTCACAAGATTTTACTCCTTTACCTTGTTAAAATTTTCGTTATCTGATGAAAAAATTAACAAAAAATGTTCTAAGCATTCTTTTTAACCAACAAAAGTTTTTCAAAAAAGCCGTTTCGGTACTTGCCTTGTTTCATACCGTTTTCTCGGTTGCTCTTGCTCAAGATGATTCTACTAAAATTAAAGAATTAAATGAAGTAGTTGTAAAATCGACCCGTGCGAATGAAAAAACGGGGATGGCTTTTACAAACGTATATAAGCGGGACATCAAAAAACAAAACCTAGGACAAGACCTGCCATTTTTGCTGAATCAATTGCCTTCGGTTGTGGTAAGTTCTGATGCCGGGGCAGGCGTAGGCTATACAGGTATCCGTATCCGTGGCTCAGACCCTACCCGTATCAATGTAACACTCAATGGTGTGCCCTATAATGACTCTGAATCGCAAGGTACATATTGGGTAAATATGCCTGATTTTGCTTCCAGTGTACAAAGTATTCAGGTGCAACGCGGGGTAGGAACATCAACTAATGGGTCAGGGGCTTTTGGTGCCAGTTTGAATATCAATACTCTTGGTTATGAGCGCGAAGCTTTTGGCGAAACCAACCTGTCTTATGGCTCATTCAATACAATGAAAGCCAATATTCTGGCAAGTACAGGGTTGCTGAATAACCATTTTGTAGTCGATGCCCGTTTATCAAAACTTGCCTCTGATGGTTATGTCGATAGGGCTAGTTCAGACCTGAAATCTTTTTATGTATCTGCCGGATATTATAACAAAAGCAATTTTGTCAGACTGAATGTATTTTCGGGTAAAGAAGTTACCTATCAATCATGGAATGGGGTGCCTGAAAGTATGTTGAAAACAAATCGTACCTACAATGCTTATACCTATCCTAATCAGGTTGATAACTATCAGCAAGACCATTATCAATTAATTTCTTCTTTTAAATTGAGCGATCATTGGACATTTAACCCAACCTTACACTATACCCGAGGAAAGGGGTATTATGAAGAATTTAAAGAGGGAGCCGACCTTGCCGTCTATAACCTGCCCAATGTAATAGTTGGGGGAGATACAATTACAACCACGGATTTAGTACGCAGAAAATGGCTGGATAATCATTTTTATGGTGCTACTTATTCGTTTGATTACCAAAGTAATAAAAAGCTTTCAGCTAATATTGGTGGCGCATGGAACAGATACGAAGGAGACCATTATGGAGAAGTAATATGGACGAAATTTGCTATGACTCCTTCAAATGATTATCGTTGGTATAAGAGCCATTCTATCAAAACCGACTTCAATATTTTCGCGAAGTTGTTATATCAAGTGACTGATAAATTTAATCTTTTCGGTGATGTACAGTATCGTACAGTAGGATATGATATGAAAGGTATTGCCGATAAAATGCAGGATATCACCCGTAATACTTCTTTCCAGTTCTTTAATCCAAAACTGGGGCTGAATTATCAGTTGAATAGTAAAGCTTCAATCTATGCTTCTTATGCCGTAGGTAATAAAGAGCCCAACCGTACAGATTTTGTAGATAATGTAAAAGTGCCCAAACCTGAGCATCTAGAAGATTTAGAAGCCGGCTACCGCTGGGCAAGTCAAACATTCAGTTTTGATGGAAACTTCTACTATATGAACTACAAAAATCAACTTGTACTGACCGGACAGGTAAATAATGTAGGTGAAGCCATTCGTGTAAATGTGCCAAAAAGCTATAGAGCAGGGGTGGAGCTGGTGGCTAACTGGAAATTTGCTCCACAATGGCGCTTGAATCTAAACGCTACTTTCAGCCAGAATAAGATTAAGGACTTTACTGAAACCATTGTAAATTATGATGGAGAGGCAGACAAAATAAACCAATTCAGTAAATCAGATATTTCGTTTTCTCCGAATGTGATAGCAGGTGGACAGTTATCGTATTCACCAGCTAAAAACCTTGAATTTGCCTGGTTGCCGAAATATGTAGGTAAACAATATATGGATAATACCTCTGATGATAACCGTAAGTTGAATGCCTTTTTTGTAAATGATTTAAGGGCTAACTATACAATCAATCCAAAAATTGTAAAAGAAATCACCTTTAGTGTATTAGCTAATAATATCCTGAATCACTTGTATGAATCGAATGGCTATACCTATAGTTATATTTATGATAGACAGGTGGTTACCGAAAACTTTTACTACCCGCAGGCAGGTACTAATCTTTTGGTGGCGGTTAGGGTGAGGTTGTAATCAGATAGATATAATAAGAAAGGCTGGAGGGTTTGCCCCGGCCTTTCTTATACTCGTTATCAGCCAATAATATTTTTGTACTATATCAAAATAAACAATTTTTTTTCTACGTTTTAACACTAAACCACTTTAAGTATAATGAATTGACTTTTACTGACTTACGTGCTAACCTATTATTGTCTATGGCCTTTATGTCAGTAAAGCCCAATCTTGTTTTTCTTCTATTTGTTTCATTTTTTCGATAAATTCCTATCTTCGTTAAAATATATAAAACGAAAGCATGGCTCCTGAAAAAAACAAAGGTGAACTTCTCAAACTTCTTGGTGTTGGTTTTGGTATTGCAGTAACAATTGGTGGAACAATCGGTACGGGAATCTTGCGTAAACCCGGCCCTATTGCTGCCAATCTCGGCGACCCAACGCTTATCATGCTCGTTTGGGTATTAGTAGCCATCTATGCTTTTTTGGGCGTTTTATGTGCTATTGAATTAGGCGTTTCTGTTCCTAAGGCAGGTGCCTGGTATGTATACGCCCGCAGAGCTTTTGGTGATTATGTGGGGTTCATTACTGGTATAACCAGTTGGATGGGAACAGTAGCAGCTCTTGGTTTCGGAGCCTATACCATGAGTGAGTTTATCGCTTTGATGTTGCCGAATACCGAGCCTGTAATCAGATATATGGCCATAGGAATCCTGATTTTATTGATGTCGTTTCACTGGTTGGGCACTAAATCAGCAGGTCGCTCTCAGGAGATTCTTTCGTTTTTAAAAGCCATCGGTTTATTCGCTTTTGTAATTATCTGTTTTATATATGGGGGTGATGTAAAAGGGACCGAATTGGTAGCTACTACCGAAAAAGTGAGCAAACCTGCCTTGTTGACCGGATTAATTGTTTCTTTACAATCAGTCTTCTACACCTTTGATGGCTGGCATACGGCTGCCTATTTTTCAGAAGAAAATACCGACCCGGCTAAGAATCTGCCAAAATCTATGATTAGCGGCGTCTTGGTAATTGTTGCCATCTACCTGCTAGTAAATCTGGCTATCTTATACATCATGCCAATGAATATGCTTGTTACTTCTAAACTGGCAGCTTCCGATGCTATCAAATTAATATTTGGCGAAAAATCGGCGATGGTAGTTACTTTTTTCCTGACCCTTTCCATTTTTGGGATTTTGAATGCACAGATTATGTTTTCCCCACGTGTCATTTACTCGATGAGTCGTGATGGACTATTCTTTAAAGCAGCACAAAAGGTGAATAATGGAGGCACACCTGCTATAGCCATGCCACTGACGGGTATCTGTTCTATCTTATTAATTCTCAGCGGAAAAGATACCTGCGAAAAACTTTCAGATATAGCCGTTTTCTTTTTTGTATTATGTTACATTGCCGGATTCGCCAGTTTGATTATGCTGCGCAAAAAAGAACCTGAACTACCAAGACCTTATAAAGTATTTGGCTATCCGTTTATCCCCTGGCTATTAATTGTTATTTCTCTCTTGTTCTTAACTGGTGCAGTTTATCAGGATATTAAAAGTAGTGGCTACGCATTAATCTTCCTGATTATCAGCTATCCCCTGTACTTATTGACTAAAAAATTAAATCAATAGCGACCTTGTTATTATTTTTCAAATAGCCATATTTGTGGCAAATTTCATACTCTATAACCAATAGAGAACAAGATTTTTTTGGTTAAGAGAGAATTGGCAGTAGATTTTATTGGTGCTTACCTAATAGATAATCTCAAAACATCAGAATTTTCCTATGTTTTGAGGGATTAATCAGGAACATTCAGGCACACAAAATTGTATCATTAATTGAGATTATTTACCAAAGAAAAATGAGAAATTTTATTTCGCTGAAAGATGTTGAGAATGTTCAGGAATTAGTAAATGAAGGAATTCGTCAGAAAAAAGCACCTTTCGCCGATCAGGCTTTAGGAAAAAACAAAACTATTGGCTTAATCTTCTTTAACCAAAGTTTAAGAACCCGCCTGAGTACACAAAAAGCTGCCGAAAATCTGGGTATGAATGTGATGATTATGAATGTGGGGCAGGATAGCTGGCAGTTGGAGATGGAAGACGGCGTAATAATGAACGGCGATAAAGCCGAACACATAAAAGAAGCGGCTGCTGTAATAGGCAATTATTGTAATATAATAGCGGTAAGAGCCTTTGCTGGCTTGCAAGACCGCGCAGCCGATTATCGGGAGATTGTGATGGAGAAATTCAAGCAATATGCTGGTGTGCCTATCGTAAACCTTGAATCAGCTACGCGTCACCCTTGCCAGTCTCTGGCCGATTTAATTACCATTGAAGAGTATAAGAAAGTAGAACGTCCAAAGGTAGTATTAACCTGGTTGCCGCACTTTAAACCACTACCACAGGCTGTAGCAAACTCTTTCTGCGAATGGGTAAATCAGACTGATTATGAGTTTGTCATTACACATCCGGAAGGCTATGAGCTGGCTCCTGAATTTACAGGCAATGCCAAAGTAATTTATGACCAGAACGAAGCCCTGAAAGGTGCTGATTTTGTGTATGGTAAAAACTGGTCTTCATATACCCACTATGGACAGGTACTTACACAAGACCCATCGTGGATGATTACGGAGGAGAAAATGGCATTGACCAATAAGGGACTGTTTATGCACTGCTTACCTGTGCGCAGAAACCTGAAAGTAACGGATTGGGTACTTGATAACCAATCTGTAGTTATTCAGCAGGCAGCTAATAGAGAATGGTCGGCACAGGCTGTTTTAAAGTGTATTCTGAAAGATTTGTAAAGTATAGATTTTACTTATCAATCTCATTTGACAGGTAATACACAAGGGCGCGTACTTACTGAATCACTCAATTAATTGGGTGATTTTCTGATATAATAGATTCATCAACTGAAATTAATTCTTCATTAACCGTATTATAGTATGCTTGCATACTATTCCTCTGTAATTTATTTTTGTTGAAACTATTTAAATTAAATTTTATGAATCAAAATAATCATTTTGAACAAAAAAGATTAATTTAAAGAATTTCATTAATCTACAAACCATCAATCAAATACTATAAACCAATGGCAGTCGCAACATTAGAAGGTCTTAATTTTAATTTAACTGAAGAGCACTTAGCTGTAAAAGAAGCCGCTCGTGAATTTGCCCAAACCGAACTACTACCCACCGCAATTGAGCGTGATACGCATTCTAAATTCCCTACAGAAGCAGTCAAAAAAATGGGAGAGTTGGGTTTTTTAGGTATGATGGTATCGCCTGAGTATGGGGGTGGCGGTATGGATACTGTTTCGTATGTATTGGCCATGGAAGAAATTTCGAAAGTAGATGCTTCAGCCTCCGTAGTGATGTCGGTGAATAACTCTTTAGTGTGTTGGGGATTAGAAACATTTGGAACAGAAGAACAAAAGCAGAAATACTTAACCCGCCTGGCAAGTGGAGAAATCATTGGCTCGTTTTGCTTATCAGAGCCGGAAGCGGGGTCTGATGCCACATCACAAAATACGACTGCTATTGATAAAGGAGACCATTATCTGGTAAATGGCACAAAAAACTGGATTACCAATGGTGGCACTTCATCGGTTTCTTTAGTAATAGCCCAAACGAATGTTGAGTTAAAACACAAAGGTATCAATGCATTAATTATAGAAAAAGGTTGGAATGGATTCGTAGTTGGCAAGAAAGAAGATAAAATGGGTATTCGTTCTTCAGACACTCATTCTTTGATGTTTACCGATGTAAAAGTACCTAAAGAAAACAGAATAGGAGAGGATGGCTTCGGATTCAAATTTGCCATGACAACCCTTAATGGCGGTAGAATTGGTATCGCCTCCCAGGCATTAGGTATTGCAGCTGGGGCTTATGAATTGGCTTTGAAATATTCGAAAGAGCGTAAAGCATTTGGTAAAACCATCAGCGAACACCAGGCGATTCAGTTTAAACTAGCCGAAATGGCTACAAAAATTGAAGCAGCTCGTTTACTGGTTTATAAGGCGGCTCGTTTAAAAGACGAACACAAAGATTATATAGAGGCAGCCGCTATGGCAAAGTTATTTGCCTCAGAAGTAGCCATGTGGGCAACCACAGAGGCGGTACAGATTCATGGTGGATATGGCTATGTGAAGGAGTATCATGTAGAGCGTTTAATGCGTGATGCCAAGATTACACAGATTTATGAGGGTACTTCTGAAATACAAAAACTGGTTATTGCCCGTGAGATTTTAAAATAAGTAACTATACCAGTAGCACAAAACATATAATTCATTGTATTAAAAAAGGCTCGTTTTGGGCCTTTTTTTGTGTAAAATAGGGGTGAATTATTGGAATTTTACCTAAAAATACAATAATAATAATGTATATACATATAAATTAAATTAGACTATTTCGAGAAAAATGGACTGATTTTTATAAAAAAATATAATTAAAGGAACATCTTTTATCTTTTGTTTGTTAGAAAAAAAATGAGAAAATATTAGTTTTGTCCAATATTAGTTAATACATTGCGTTTAGTATTCTAAGCTATCACGAAAATGCTCCAACAAAATGGAAGATTATAATAAGATTATTGAATCTCTTGGTGTGAAATTCGCTAAAGCACGCCACATAAGAATTTTGCAAACTGTCAGAATAAAAAACGTTTATGATGTTGAGAACACTATTCTGGTTCTATATGATGGAGATGTAAAATTAGCAGGTAATGACGAACGTGTGCAGCCGGGTGATTTGCTTTTTATACCAGGAGGAAAAGCTGCAACCATTACTTACGGGGCAGGAGAGCCCAAAAATATCTCGTTTGAAGAGTTTATGACTCGTCGTGAGAGTTATTGGGAAACTTTGACTGACTCGTCGAATGTGGGTAAAGTGCCAAATTCATTCGGTTTAATAGCTTTTGAAGCAAAAGTTTTCGATTCTGTAAACTTCTTTACTTCGTTAGATATTCCACCATTCTTCATTAAGCAACATTCAAAACTGGGTTCATTGATTCATGACATTCTGAAAGAAGATTTTTCAGATGAAGTGGGTCGCGGCCGTGTTATCAGAAATAAAACAGAAGAAATAGTCATTGAGATTGTACGCCATATCTTAAAACATAGAATGTTTGTAGAGCAATTGGCAACCAATAGCACCTATTTTAAAGACCCTCGTTTGATAGACATTTTTACTTATATCAAAAATAGTCTGGCGGGTGATTTGTCGAACAAACAATTGGCAAACGTGGCTAACGTATCAGAAGATTACGTAGGTCAATACTTCAAAATGTTGACAGGTATTAATCCACAGGATTATATCGAGT
>CBIHRH010000153.1:0-9268 GCA_966212365.1 uncultured Emticicia sp.
ACTGAAACTCTTTCGGCCCGAACACCAAAAACACCGATGCTGTTTTTGCCGGAAATATCCTGTATACCAATAAAAAATGGGTTGCGGGTATACAAGTAGAACAAGTGGGTCAGACTTACTCGGCAGAAGTGGGGTATGTGCCTCGTATTAATTACAGCAAACTTAACCCTCAGGTAGCCTATTTGTTTTTCCCAAAACCAGGAGGTGCTGTGCTGAGTCATGGGCCACAGGCAATGCTAACACATTATTTAACCAAAGATTTTTCGCAGGAAACAGAAAACGAGAAGTTTATAGGGTATAAAGTCAATTTCCGTAAAACCAACACCCTATTGGTATGGGCAGCACATAATTATGTAAAACTATTGAGTCCTTTCGACCCAACCAACTATGCCAAAGCTTATTTACCAACAGGTAGTGAGCATCAGTGGAACTCAGCTGGTTTTGATTATACCTCTAAGCCACAGGCTTTGCTTACTTATCTGGTATCAACCCGTTACGGCGGTTATTATGCCAATGGTACACGTCTGCGCCTGAATGGGGAAATTGGCTATCGTTTTCAGCCTTTTGTGGCTATAACCATGAGCGCCAATTACAACCGTCTGGCATTTAAAGAAGACCCTATTCTGCCCAAAGAATTAATAAATAAACAATATAATCTCTGGCTACTTGGTCCTAAAATCGATGTTACCTTTACAAATAAATTGTTTTTGACTAATTTCTTACAATATAATAACCAGAACAACAATTTTAATATCAATACGCGTCTGCAGTGGCGCTATAGTCCAGCATCAGATTTATTCCTGGTTTATACAGATAATTATTTTTCTGATACCTTTAAAGTAAGAAACCGAAGCCTGGTAGTGAAATTCACCTATTGGTGGAATGTTTAAATTTGTATCATCATTCAACCTTAAATACACATGAAAATCTTAGTATTGCTCTTATTTCCTATTTTAACCTTCGCTCAAACCATGCCTTTTCAAATTGAGGGACATCGTGGCGCCCGTGGTCTGGTTCCTGAAAACACCATTCCATCATTCAAAAAAGCCATCGATTTAGGTGCCCATGTTATTGAGTTAGATGTTGTTATTTCAAAAGATAAAAAGGTAGTTGTATCACATGATACTTACTTTAACCCTGATATAACGACCGATCCTAAAGGTGAATTAGTAACCAAAGAAACTCAAGGAAACCTATATACGTTAGATTATAAAGAGATAAAAAAATACGATGTAGGTTCACGCGGCAACAAGGGTTTTCCGGAGCAGGAAAAAATGAAAACCTATAAGCCTTTGTTTACAGAAATGATTCGTGAGATTGAGAAGTACACCAAACAAAAAGGTTTACCTCCGGTTAAATATAATGTAGAGATTAAAAGCAACGAAAAAGAAATTGGCAAAACCCAACCTGATTATCCCGAATTTTCTGACCTGGTTTATAATATCATTGTAAAAGAATTGCCTCTGGAGCGAGTAAACATGCAGAGTTTCGACTATAATATCCTGAAATACTGGAATGCCCAGATGCGGGCAGGCAAGTACAAAAAAATGGATATTGCCGTGTTGATTGAACCAAGAGCCGACAACGATGTACAGGTAAATCTAGATAAGTTAGGCTTTAAACCAGATATTTGGAGCCCATATTATACACAAGCAACCGCTGAACGTGTAAAACAATTACATGATTTGGGCATCAGAGTGATTCCGTGGACTGTCAATAAAAGAGAAGAAATGGAAAAAGTAAAGGCTGTCGGTTGCGATGGTGTAATTACTGATTACCCTGACCGGGCAAAAGGGCTGTAAATCAACCGAACAGATGCCTTAATTTCAATGCTTTAACTGCTGTTAGTGAAAACAAGATTTTTGACATAGTGCGCAAACAAAGAAATTTATATAATTTAGGCAGTTTTTTAAGCAGACTTTACTGAGCGTGAGCATTTTAAACGACATACTTGGTTTCTTCATCAAGAGACGTATTGAGCGTATTGAGGAGTTTTTACAGTACCCTATCGAGACGCAACACCGGATGTTCCATGAACTGATTGAAAATGCCCGTTATACCGAATGGGGATTGAAATATGGCTATGGGAGCATAGAAACCATTAAAGATTTTCAGGAAAGAGTTCCGATTTCCTCTTATGAAGAACTCTATCCTTATATTGAAAGGGTGCTGAAAGGGGAACAAAACGTCCTATGGTCTTCTGATATCAAATGGTTTTCAAAATCATCTGGTACTACCAATTCGCGTAGTAAATTTCTTCCGGTGTCTGAAGAGTCGCTGGAAGATTGCCATTACAGAGGTGGTAAAGATGTCATGACATTATATCTCAACAATCGCCCCGATTCAAAACTTTATGAAGGCAAAGGCTTATCTATTGGTGGTACACTTCATAAAAACCCTTTTAATGCTAATACACAGGCCGGGGATATTTCGGCCGTGATTATGAAGAATCTGCCTGCTTGGGCAGACTTTATCCGTACTCCACCAATTGAGGTAGCTCTTCTGGAAAACTGGGAGGAGAAGATGGAGAAGATGATTGAGATTTGCTCGCAGGAAAATGTAACCAGTATCTTAGGCGTACCAACCTGGACAGTAGTTTTGCTTGAAAATATTCTGGAACGAACAGGTAAGAAAAATATGTTGGAGGTATGGGAGAATTTCGAGGTATTCGTTCATGGTGCTGTTGCTTTCCAGCCTTATCGTGAATTATTCAAAACTAAATTCTTCCCGTCAGACCAGGTAACCTATCTTGAAACTTATAATGCCTCAGAAGGTTTCTTTGCCATTCAGGATGAATTAGGACGTGTTGGTGAAATGCTATTGATGTTGGATTACGGCGTTTTCTACGAGTTTATTCCGATGGAAGAATGGGAAAAAGAACATCCGAAAACCATATTGCTCGACGAAGTTGAATTAGATAAAAACTATGCGCTGGTGATTTCGACCAATGCAGGTTTGTGGCGATATAAAATAGGTGATACTGTCAAGTTTACGTCTAAGTATCCGTTCAGAATTAAAGTAAGTGGCCGCACCAAGCATTTTATCAATGCTTTTGGTGAAGAGGTAGTCATTGAAAACGCCGATGTAGCCATTACCGAAGCCTGTAAAGCCACAGGTGCTACCATGGTAGACTACACTGCCGGGCCTGTGTATATGGGCAGCGATAACAAAGGAGGTCACGAATGGGTAATAGAGTTCTCAAATAAACCCGATGATGAAGACGTTTTTGTAAAAGTCCTGGACGATACACTCCGCAAAGTGAATTCAGACTACGATGCAAAACGTTTTAAAAATATGGCTTTGTTAGAACCAAAAGTACATTTTGTAGAAAACGGCACTTTTTATCAGTGGATGTCAAAACGTGGCAAACTAGGCGGACAAAACAAAGTCCCTCGCCTAAGCAATTCTCGCGAGTACCTTGATGATGTTTTAGAGATGGTAAAAAGCTGATTTTTCTAGTTATGATATAATCAATTAAAAGCCGCTCATTTTCAGAAATTAGTGGCTTTTTTTATTAATTTATTAAATTACATAAGCAGACGGGAGCTATTAATTCAATTGCCTCCTGCTTTAGCTGGAGGATAACGGACTAAATTGTATTACCTATTTGGCTTTAGCCAAAATTGGTATTTCTGAGAACAATTATTCACAGCATCCTAGTCTCCCACAAACAAATAACAAGCGCAATGAAAATCTTACATACTGCTGACTGGCATTTAGGAAAAAGACTGGATAATTACCACCGTCTGGAAGAACAGAAGGAAGTTCTGGAAGAAATCTGTGAGATTGCCGAACGCGAGGCTGTAGATGCGGTAATAGTAGCCGGAGATTTATTCGATAATTTCAATCCATCGTCAGAAGCGATGGAATTATTATATACTACCCTTCATCGGCTTTCAGCTAATGGTAGCCGTGCGGTAATAGCCATTGCTGGCAATCACGATTCTCCCGAACGTATCGAAGTACCTGACGCCCTGGCCCGTGCCTGTGGGATAGTATTTGCAGGTTTCCCGAATTTTATTGTAAAGCCCATTAAAACCAAAGCAGGATTAGAAGTCACAAGCGTTGATGTAGGCTTCATAGAAATAAAAATACCGGGCTGCGATTTTCCGCTACGAGTTCTATTAACCCCTTATGCCAACGAGCAGCGCTTGAAAACATTTCTAGGCGTTATTGAAACAGAAGATGCCTTACGGGTTCATCTGCAAAACCACTGGCAGGGTTTAGCTGATTTATACCTTGATGATAAGGGTTTTAATCTAATGGTCTCTCATCTGTTTTTCATGAAAAAGGGCGGCGAAATGCCGGAAGAACCGGAAGATGAACGCCCTATCTTACATATAGGTGGTGCATCAGTTATTTATTCAGAGAATGTGCCCTCGCAAGTACATTATATTGCTTTGGGGCATTTGCATCGCTATCAGGTAATAGATACAGCGCCTTGTCCGGTTATCTATTCAAGCAGCCCATTGGCTTATAGTTTCTCAGAAGCTAATCAGACTAAATATGTAGTATTGCTGGAAGCCGAAGCAGGTCGTTTGGTTAATTATAACCCTATCGCCCTAACCAAAGGCAAAGTATTATTGAAAAATAAATTTGATAATATAGATGATGCCTTGGTTTGGCTTGGTAAGAATCCTGATGCATTGATTCAACTGACCATAGTTTCGGATAAATATTTAGAAGCAACTGAGAAAAAACGCCTCTTAGATGCTCACGATGGCTTGATACAGATTATCCCTGAAATCAAAAATCTGAATCATGTAGATGGACAAGGCATGGCCATTGACCTTTCGATGGGGGTTGAAAGGCTATTTGAAGAATATTTCAGAAATAAAAAAGGGCAGGAAGTATCCGACGAACTCATGCTATTACTGAAAGAAGTACTGGCTGAAGGAAACGAGCAGTAAACGATTAAATTAAATCCAACGATGATTCCTCAATATCTTAAAATAAAAGGTCTTTATTCTTATAAAACCGAACAGGAGATTGATTTCAATAACCTCACGAGTGCTTCTCTATTTGGCATCTTCGGTTCAGTAGGCAGCGGTAAATCTTCAGTATTGGAGGCCATCATGTTTGCACTCTATGGTGATACCGAGCGCCTGAATAAATCAGGCGATGATCGGTACTATAATATGACTAACCTTAGTTCGGATGAACTGCTTATCATTTTTACCTGCCTTGCCGGCAAAGAAGACAATCGATATAGATTTGAAGTAAAAGGCAAAAGGAATCGTAAGAATTTTAAAGAGGTAACTATAACTAGACAAGCCTATCAATGGATTGAAGATGCCTGGATTCCGATTAAGCAGGAAGAAGTAGTTGAAAGAGTAATTGGTTTAAGCTATGAGAATTTCCGTCGTACAGTTATTATTCCGCAAGGCAATTTTCAGGAATTTATAGAATTAAAAGGTAAGGAGCGCTCCGAAATGATGAAGGTGCTGTTTAGACTCGAAAAATTTGACTTATCTGAAAAGACCAAACGTCTTTCAGACCTGAATAATTCGGAATTAACCTCAATAGGCGGGCAATTGTTAAGCTTAGGTGAAGAAACCCAAGAGGATATTGAGCAAAAAGAAAAAGATTTAATACTCAAACAAGAGTTAATCAAGAATATAAATACAGAATTACAGCAGCAACGCAAAGAAGAAAAACTGCAGGAAGAATTACTGAAACTATTTGCCAATTTAATTAATACCACTCACAAATTAGAGGCGCTTAAAGAGCAGGAAAAATGGTTTAAGCAAAGAGATGAACGGCTAAAACTCTATGAAAAATGCGTAATTAATTTCAAATCTTTATTCGAGCAAAAGGCAGCTAAGGAAATTGAATATAAAAGAAATCAAGCCGAAGTAGAAAGAAATCAGGCAATGCATACGCAAAGCATTCTAAAGCTGGAAGATTTGGCAAAAGAGCTGGAAAAAGTAAAGCCCTATTATGATAAAAGAGAAGAATACTTTGAAAAAGCCAAAGACCTCGGTTTATTGAAAGCGCTGAAATCATTAGAAAAAGAGAGAGAAATCTTAGAGGACAGGATTCAGAAAGAGAAGATAGCGCTCAATCAGAAGGATGAAGCCATCAGGCAATTACAAAACCAGAAGATAAGTCAGGAGCAAAGCCTTGTTGAGCGCAAAGCAGAAATAAGGGAGCAAAAAATAGAAGTACTCATAGAAGAAGAACTCGTTCATCTTCGTGTACAAAAGTCGTTACAAAAATTTGCAGATGCCTTAAAAGATCAGGAGCCTTGTCCTTTATGTGGTTCCATTCATCATCCTGATGTTTTAAATTCTACAGAAGACTTTGATAGCAAAATCAATCTACTCACTATTCGCAAAGAAAATATTAAACGTGAGCTGGAAACAGCAGACAATAATATTAAGAAACTAAGTTTGCAGATTGAGCAGGAAAGTAAAGATAAAATTGAAAGATTTGATAAAAATTTAAGTCGACTTACTGAGCAATTAGCAGGTATTGCAGGCCGAAAAACCTCTTCTTTATCTCAGTTAAGCATTCTTAACTGGGAAGAATTTGAAAGTAAAACACTTGAGGAAATAGAAGAGCAACGCCTGAAAACAGAAGCTAATCACAAAAAAATTGTTGAAACCTTTAATCGCTTAGATGCCGAACACCGAACGATAGATGGTAATATTAAAAGTTTAGAAGGGAGTTTGAAAACACTTCAAGCAAACCTGGAAAACCACCTGAGAGCTTTAGAATTGATTCAGCAGGGTATAAAGGAACAATTGTTAGTAAATGGCTTTGAATCGGAAGAAGAAGTACTAACGATTCTGAAACAAAATCTATTGATTGATAAGGAAAGAAAAGAAATACAAGACTTTCAGACTGACTTACAGGCCACTCAACAGGCTTTGGAACAATTGACAAAAGATGCTGAAGGCAAACAATACGAACCCGAAAAGCACGCTTTAATTCAAGGGGCTATCAAAACCAATGAAGCGAGGTTTAATGAACTAAAAAAAGAAGAGGGAAGTCTGGAAAAAGAAATTGAAAGCGGCAAAGAGAATCTGAAAAATAAACAACGCCTATTAGTTGAAAAGAAAAGATTAGAGATCAGAAAAGATAATCTGGATACACTTTACAAACTTTTTAAAGCCAATGGTTTTGTAGACTTTGTCTCTAGTATCTATCTCAAAAATCTTTCGCATGCAGCCAATGAGCGCTTCCATCGTATGACCCGCCATCAGTTGCATTTAGAAGTAAATGCCGATAATGATTTCGAAGTACGAGATTTATTGAATGGTGGCAAAACCCGATTGCTCAAAACCTTATCCGGCGGACAGAAATTCCAGGCGGCTTTGTCCTTAGCTTTAGCTTTAGCCGATAATATCCATAATCGTGTACAATCTAAGCACAATTTCTTCTTCCTGGACGAAGGCTTTGGTTCATTAGACCGTGAATCTTTATTGATTGTTTTTGAGACTTTAAAATCTCTACGCAAAGAAAACCGTATTGTTGGTATCATTTCGCACGTCGATGAATTACAACAGGAGATACAGACTTATCTGAAAATTGAGAACACCGAAGAGGGTAGTAAAGTATTTCCAAGCTGGTAATTATTTTTAGGCACGATTTTAGCAAATAGGTTTATTGTATAACCCATTATAAGGCATATCACTATGCTTTTATCGTGCTAGAATCAATGAAAAATAACTTTATACTAGCCCTTTTGGTGCTATTGAGTGGTCATGCAGCTTTTGCTCAGCAAGCCTGCCTGTGCTCCCAGAATTTCGATTTTGCCTATCAGAAATTAAAAGATAATTATGCCGGTTGGTCTGACAAAGTAAGACCCGACAACCAGGCTACCTTCGACCAGCTATCTGCCGAAATCAAAGAAAAGTCTAAAAGCATCACCAACGACCGTGAGTGCTTCTACCTGTTGAAAAAGTGGTTCGATTTTTTCCAGGATGGCCACGTATTCATTACCCCAATCACCCCTTATACCATAGATGATAACCCCGAAGTCGTGGCTGCCCGAGCAAGCAAAGTTCCGATACTATCTTATACCGAAATAAGTTTTACTCAATACCTTCAAGAGAATGAGGGTAAGCTGGACACTATAGAGGGAGTATGGGAAAGTGATGATAAAGCTTATAAAGTAGGCATCCTGAAGGATAAAAAAGACCCTAAGAAATATATAGGCTTCTTATTAGCAGACAGAGATGCTATCTGGAAAACAGGTAAAGTAAAGTTTGAAATGACACAGGTCGCCCCTTTGCGTTATGTAACGAAGTATTATTATGCTGATTTCTCGATTGAAACCAGTTTTACCCGAGAGGTAAAGAATTTTCTGATTATGGAAAACCTCTATAAGTTCATAAAGGTATTTCCGATTCCGAAAGAAGAAGTAAGCGACGAAGACATTAAACAAAAAATTGTTGATTTCAGAATCGAACAATTAGATAATGAGACTACCTTATTTGTCCTCCCACCTTTTACCTTAGTCAATGGTCCGGAATACATCAAGGAAATGATTAGTACTAATAAGCATATCCTGGATAATTCTCCGAATCTGATTATCGACCTACGGAATAACCCGGGTGGAGATGATGCGGCCTACGAATCTTTGTTTCCTTATATTAATACCAGTAGTATTGTAAGAAAAGGAGGAGTGTTTCGCTCAACTTTCGAGAATACTGTTTCTGTCAGACATGAATTAGAAGCCATTCAAAGTTACCCGGGCTATAAAGAACGCCTTTCTCCTAAACTACAGCAGGTATTACGATTAATGGAAGCTAACAGTGGAAGATTTGTCAATGGGCCTGATAAGGAATTTCCTTTAGCAAGTGTAGCACCTAATCCGAAAAAAGTAGCTTTTCTTGTCAATAAAAATACCGCCAGTACGGCAGAGCAGTTTATTCTGGAAGCAAAACAAAGTAAGAAAACGATGGTTTTCGGCGAAAATACCAAAGGTTTAGCCGATTATATAGAAGTAAGAGACTGGGGAATGCCTTGTTATGGTTGGCGGGTAGCTTTTGCCTTGGCGAAAAGCGCACGTCTGCCGCAGAATCCTATCGATAATATAGGTATCGCTCCTGATGTTAAAATCAGCGAAAAAGAGGCCGATTGGGTTGAATTTGTCAGGAACTATTTGAAAAAGTAAGCAAAAATGCCCACTCCTATAAGTGGGCATTTGCTTTTACTGTGCCAGTCCTTCCCGAATATTTCTCAAAATCTCAGTCCCGCCATTAGCCAATACATTTTCGGCTACTCTTACACCTAATCCGCTAGGGTCATCGATTGAACC
>CBIHRH010000154.1:0-9230 GCA_966212365.1 uncultured Emticicia sp.
TATAGAAAAAGCTTGTCAGATAAGACGCCAATCTGAACGGGCCTAAAATATCAGCTTCTATACCGGAAAAGTACATCGCAAACAGGATACCTAATGGTGTAGAAAGTAAGATGATAACATTGAGAGAAAGGGCAGCCAGAAATCTGCCACCAAGATAAGCAGTTTTACTGACCGGGGCCGTATAGGTAAGCGGATACATGCGCGTCTGCACATCGCGGGTCGCGGCGTTGCCTGCCACAGAGCCCCCTATCAAAAGCCAGTGAACGATACTTAAAACCGTTACAGTAGCAATAACAATAGGTGAATTAAGTAAGAAATACCCCTCCCGCGCATCAGAAGCGTAGTTTTCTGTCACGACCAGAAAAGCAAAAATCAATACAACTACAAAATAAAGATAGGTGGTAAAACTACGTAACTGATAGGCGAATTCGAAGCGAAAAATCTTGAGCAATTTCATTTTTTCACCACCTCCTTCAATGTCTGCGGTTGAACATAATTGCCTGTCATGGCACTGAAGTATACATCTTCCAGATCAGGGTCTACAGGCTCAAAACCGTTGCCGGGTGTTTCATGGCTGTAAATGTGTACCATCGTGCGGCCGCTCAACAATCTGGCAGAAATTACCTGATGCTCCTGCTCAATTACTGGTAAGGCGTTTTTATCTATGAGTTTGCGCCAGATGCACCCTTTGAGTGCAGCAACAGCCTCTAAAGGCTGGGCCTCTAACAGAATCTGCCCCTTATTGATGATGGCCATATGCGTGCATAGCTCTGATACATCTTCCACAATGTGGGTAGAAAGTATCACCACACTGTTTTCTCCTAATTCGCCTAAGAGGTTCAGAAAACGCACGCGCTCCGCCGGGTCCAGTCCGGCCGTTGGTTCGTCTACTATCATCAGTCTGGGGTTGTTTAGTAAGGCCACCGCCACACCAAAGCGCTGTTTCATACCGCCTGAGAAGCCACCTAACTTTTGCTTGCGCTTGTCCCAGAGATTTGTTTGTTTAAGCAAAGCCTCCGTAACTTCTTTTCGTTCAGTCCGGTTAATAATACCTTTCATCACCGCGAAGTGGTCCAGCAATTCTTCTGCACTGGCTTTGGGATAAACCCCAAATTCCTGCGGAAGGTAGCCCAGCGTCTCACGCACCTTTTCTTTCTGGTTCACTACATCTATATTTCCTAAGAATATCTGCCCTTCATCCGGCTCCTGCAAGGTAGCAAGCGTGCGCATAAGGGTTGATTTACCTGCACCATTGGGGCCTAATAACCCAAACATGCCCGGAGGAATATCGAGCGATACATTATTCAAGGCCTGCGTACCATTTGCATAAGTTTTGGAAACATTGCGGATGGATAGTGATACAGTATGATTTCCCATATTATTTGATTGACTTTCGGTTAATCTTTAAGGATTGAAGTATATTTACAGATACCCTAATTGCAGTACAAAGCAATTATTACCGGATTGGAAAGCGAAAAGCGATATACTAATGGGATGAAGTAATCTACTAATGGCTGTTTTGCTTCCGCCAAAGTGCTGGCAGACCCGATTTCACCATTCATAGATTGAGATAAGACCCCGGTCGATAAGGCGCTTAAAGAATGGCAGGAAAAAATTATCTTTGTTCTATGAATCGGGTTAAAAATATATTCCGGGTAGTCCACATCGTTCTCTGGACACTATTCAGCCTGCTGGTAGCCTTGCAATTGGGAAGTGAGGGTAATCCCAAATGGCTTGCCACAACCGTGGGGTTCATTCTGACATGTTTGTATGTCTTTTACGGTCATTTTTTTCTCCTGACCCACTATTCTGGCAAAATAGAAAAGAGGGATTATTTTTTCGTACGGGCAGGAATCATGCTGAGCGGGCCTTTGCCTTTTTTGCTTTTTCGTAACGAAAAGTTCAATGCCTGGCAGCTTTTGTCTGAGTCCTATTTCATGCTCCTGATCTCTTCTGTTCCGATTTTTATGTTTCTTAGCTGGCTGGCCAGAATCACAGAAAATCTGGTGCTTAATACAATCAGAAAAGAGCAATTAGAGAAACAAGCTGTGGAGTCTGAACTGTATTATCTTAAATCGCAGATTAACCCGCATTTCCTTTTTAATACTCTTCATAATATACATGCACTGGTATATAAGCAGGCTCCGGCAGCGCCGGAGGCAGTTTTGCATCTGGCTTCTTTGATGCGCTACATGATTTATGAGTCAAATGCCCCCACCGTACCCCTGTCAAAGGAGATAGCATATTTGCAGGATTATATGAGCTTGCAGCAACTCCGGTATAAAGAGAGCCCGGTGGTGGATTTGGCAATAGCCGGAGACACAGAGGCCTGTCACATTGCTCCGCTGTTGTTTATTCATCTTCTTGAAAACGCCTATAAACATAGCCCGGCCCGGCTGGCACCAGGCGATATCAAGGTCAGGTTAGAGGTGAAAGAAGATACTCTAAGCTTCAGCGTGCAGAATCCGGTTGGCAGGAATCCGGCTCATAACCTTGATGAACCTGGCGGTATAGGTTTACCGAATGTCCGGAAAAGATTAGCTTTACTGTATCCGGGTCAGCACTCGCTAAAGGTTACCCATATGGTGGGAACCTTTTCTGTTGTCCTCAATATTCACGGTCTTCAACCACAGTCTCATGAAAGAAAAGCTGACATGTTATATCATTGATGATGAGCCTCTGGCGCAGGAGATACTCGAAGCCTATATAGCGAAAGTACCATTTCTGGAGCTGAAAGGTAGCTTTATGAGTCCTTTAGAAGCAGCCAGCCGCTTAGAAAAAGATAAACCTGACTTTTTGTTTCTGGACATTAATATGCCGGATCTTGACGGGCTTAGTTTCATTCCGATGCTAAATCCTAAACCCATGATTATTCTGACCACTGCCTATGACCAGTATGCTTTAAAAGCCTTTGAGTTAGAGGTGAAGGATTATCTCTTAAAGCCCTTTTCTTTTGAAAGGTTTTACAAAAGCGTCCTGAGACTATACCAGGAGCAAAGTCAAAGCCTGAAACTGCCATCAGGAAAGAATGAAACAAAACCAGAACCGAAAAACGAACAGGATTATATCTTCCTGAAAGTAGGTCACCGCATCCGGAAAGTAGCTATCTGTGATATTCTTTTTGTAGAGGGCATGAAAGACTATCTGCGGATACATACCAGAGAAGAGAAAATTATGACGCTTCTGAATTTTGCCAGACTAGAAGAATTGCTATCTCCACAGGATTTTGCCCGCGTACACCGGTCTTTTCTGGTAGCTATTAATAAAATAGACCATATTGAAAAAAACAGGATTCAGATTGCAGACCAGATAATCCCGGTCAGTGATACGTATGCTGAGGCTTTTTATAAAATGCTGAAAGGTATTCAGTAGAATGAGTTTGTAATTAACATTGATTGGGAAACCACAATCATCAGTTCTTTATTTTTCACACTTCTTTTGCTACTCATACCACCCTTTTTCTCTTCTATTCGTCTATATTTTTGAAACCGATAAAATATTTCCCAAAATACTCACCAATATGAATAGAAGAGGATTCGTGGTAGTTAGCTTATGGCTAACAGTAGTTTTAATTTTTCATTCCTGCAAAACTGACGACATACTTAAGACTCCAGGTATTTCAGCACTTAACTGCTCAGCCGTTACATTTTCAGCTACTGCCACCAGTGGTGTATCTTATACAGCAACTGCCAGTGTCCCATACACAGGTGGAAATGGCATTGCTTATCCGGCTGGTACTGCTGTTGCCTCATCGGGTGTAACGGGTTTAACAGCGACCTTATCAGAAGGCACTTTGGCAAATGGAAACGGAACCGCCAGTTTTTTGATTACAGGCACGCCTAATATGGCAGGGACAGCCAGTTTTGTCATTGAATTAGGCGGACAATCATGTACATTAGCTTTACCTGTTGTTCAATCTAAGGCCAGTGTATATACTTTAACAGGTTCAGTCACTCCGACCACTGGTACTAGTGGAGCTGCCTATACAGGCACTCTTACATTAGATTATACCGGAGGAAATGGAGGCACTTATGATGCTTCTACTGCTTCATCAACAGGCGTTGAAGGTCTTACTGCAACATTAGCCGCAGGAACATTAGCTAACGGTACTGGTAAACTAACCTATACTATTTCGGGTACTCCAACCTCTGCGGGTACTGCCACTTTTAATATCAGTTTCGGCGGACAAACTTTTACAGTTACGATAGCAATAGCTGCAGGTACTACAGGCACAGCGAATCCTGCCAAAGATACAGTTGTAATTGTATATTCAGGTGCAACTGCGGCTGTAAATAATGCCTTTGCCAACGATGGTGTGAGTGTGGCAGTAAGCGGAGCTGATGTAACGGTTACCTCTAAAAATACTGCTAAAGAAATTGTATACCTTTTATCAGGAACAGCCACCAAAGGGAGTTTCAAGATTTATAGTGAATATAAATTTAATATTACCATGAAAGGCGTAAGCCTGACCAATAGTGCAGGGCCGGCTATTAATATTCAATCCGGTAAAAAAGGTACAATTAATGTGCTGAGTGGTACAACCAATAACCTGACAGATGGTACTACTTATGCCACAAGTACAGAAGACCAGAAAGGGACATTCTTTAGTGAAGGGCAGTTGAGTTTTATGGGTACAGGTACACTGAATGTAACCGGAAACTATAAACACGCTATCGCTTCCGATGATTATGTGGTTATCAGTGAAACTAATCTCATTGTGAAAGCAGCTGTAAAAGATGGGATTCATGCCAATGATTACTTCGAAATGAATAACGGAACAGTGAATATAACCGCCTCTGGTGATGGCATTGTAGCAGAAGAAGGATATGTAACTATCAATGGCGGTTCAGTAAATGTAAATAGTGTGGATGATGGCATAACCGCTGCATACGATGGTACTGATACGAGCATCACACCCTATGTTTTAATTAAAGGTGGCACTATCAAAGTAACCACGACGGGAGATAAAGGCAATGCCATTAAAAGTACAAACTATACCTCAATCGGTACGGCCGAGGCTGTAACCCTGAGCGTTAGCGGTAAAGGTGCTAAAGGAATTAAAACTGATGGAGACTTTACCTTATCAGCAGGCACGGTAAAAATCACAGTCTCAGGGGCTGCTTATTATGTAACTGCCGATGCAGATATTGCTGCCTCTGCCGGAATCAATTGTGATAAAAACCTGGCTATTAAAGGCGGGAATCTGAGTATCACTAATACGGGCGCTGGTGGAAAAGGAATAAGCGTTGATGGTACTGCTACCATTAGTGGTGGAACAACCACCATTTCAGCAACAGGTTCTTCTTATACTTACAATAGCTCTACAACCAGTGAAGCCAAAGGCTTTAAAAGTGATGGTGCTTTCACTTTGACCAACGGAGAATTGAACATAGCCGCCACCGATGACGGTATAAAATCAGAAACGTCTGTAACAGTGAGTAACGGAACAATCAACATTACCAAATCAAGAGAAGGGATAGAAGCGCCAACGATTACTTTTGATGGTGGTGTGACGAATGTTACGGCAACAAACGACGGTATTAATGTAACTAAAGGAACGGTTAAGGGCGGAACAGAATCAAACGATGGAAGTAATCTGTTTATTAATAATGGGATACTCATCGTAGCAGGAAGCGATGCCATCGATAGCAATGGAAATATTACCATCAAAGGCGGAACAACGATTATATGTGGCCCAACTAATTCACCTGAAGAAGCCATTGATGTGAATGGCACCTTTTTGGTCAATGGAGGAACTTTAATTGCCGCAGGTTCGAGTTCGAATATGTCGAAAGCCATGAATGCTGCCTCCACACAAGTAGGCATGTACTTAAAATCAAGCGCGCAATTGGCGGTTTCTTCATTAATCCATATAGAAAATGCTTCGGGTGCAGAACTGGTAACATTCAAACCCAAAAATGCTGTTTATTACTTTCACTTTTCTTCTCCGGGCCTGGTAAAAGGAACCCAATATAAAATATACTTTGGCGGAAGTTATACTGGAGGAGGCTTTGTGGGCAATTCTTCCGGCTGGGGTTTATATACAGGCGGAACATATTCTAATTCGGGGGGTACATTAAAATCGACTACTACAACCTCAACCACTAATACGGTAAATACCATTACTTTTTAAAAAGTAAGGATTTACGAAACCCCGAAGACTGTCTCAAAAGGGCAGTCTTTTTTTATTTTCGCCAACTACACAATTTGTATATACAGTATTACACATATTGACTATAACTTTGTCAAAGAATCCCAAAGATGCTGAAAAAAGCATCCTATTAAATCCATACACATTTAATTCACAACCTATGAAATCCGCACAACTCGAATTATTCGAGTTATTCGTGAACAGGGAAGAGAGAGACAGACGAGAGAAATTCGGCCAGGCCAGTGTATCTTATCATCAGGCTTCTTCCATTTTAACTGCCAGCAAAGGTGCTATGGCCGATTTTGATTTTACGCTTAATCCTTATTCCGGATGCACCTTTGCCTGTAGTTATTGCTACGCCGCTTTTTTTACCAGAACCGATGAAGAGCAAAATAACTGGGGGCGTTGGGTACGGGTGAAAGAAAACGCCCTGCAATTGTTGATGAAGTTCAGAAAGAGGCCTCTCTATAATAAGTCAATTTATATGAGCAGTGCGACAGACCCCTATCAGCCCATTGAACGAGAGCTGGAACTAACCAGAAGTCTTTTACAGGAATTTATCAAGTACCATCACATCAGGCTGGTTATTCAGACCAGAAGTCCTTTGGTGGTAAGGGATATTGAATTATTCAAGCAGTTTCCTTCGATTCAGGTAAATATGTCAGTTACAACCGATACCGAAGAAGTCAGGAAAGTGTTTGAGCCTGTTTGCTCTTCTATTGACATGCGCTTAAAGGCTATTCAACAGGTGCGTGAGGCCGGGGTAAATGCCTGTATATCTCTCGCACCTCTTTTACCTATCCACAATGCCGAACAATTTGCCTATAGATTGCTAGACACGGGGGTTCAGAAATACTACCTCAATAGCTTTCATATGAATAATAGTAAATTTGTATCCGGCACGCGCGAAGGAGCCATCAAGCTGGTACAGGATTTAGACTGGAACGAGCGCAAACTAAATCAAACAGTGATGACATTGAAAAATCATTTACCTGAGCTCAGGGTTGGCGGCTGTTGAGCCTCTATTTAATTATGCCTGCATAAAATGCTCTGATGTCATCTACCAGCAAATCCGGTACTTCCATTGCCGGAAAATGGCAGCCTTTCTCATAAAAAGTAAATCTATCCGGTTCGCCCATCAATGAGGTTAGTTTTTTTAAGAGAGATTCATCTGCTGCTTTTCCAAAACAAGCCATTGCTGATGGGACTTTTGGAGGTGTCCATTGATTGGTTTCCTGCGAATTATCTCCTCCCCAATCGAAAGCCATGCTCATATTCTCAGCAAGAATCTGTGCGCTCGATGCCCCTAATTGATTGAACCAATATAAGGATACGTTCGTAAGAATCTGGTCAATATCAATGGCATCTTCCGGTAGATTTTTGTCTTCGTCTGACCATTCTTTGTATTTTTCGAGTATCCAGGCCAATTGTCCGATGGGGCTATCTGATAAGGCAATACCAATGGTATTGGGTCTTGTGGACTGGATTTCTAAATAGGCTGTTCCGTCTTTTTTGTATTTTTTCATCCTTTCTAAACGAGTGTTTTCTTCGTTTGTAAAAAAGGAATTATCAGAAGGAAACATGCCAAGACCTGCCACTGAAAAAAAATCTGAATTGATATGTGTGCCTATTAAATTATATGCTGCAACGCCGGACATGATACCCACAATGCCTGCACCCATATCGCCACCATGAACGGCAAATTTTTCATAGCCCAGGTTTTTCATTAAGGTTGTGAACGCTGTGGCAATTCTAATCATATTCCAGCCCTTTTCTTTTACGGGTGTTGAAAAACCGAAACCGGGAATAGATGGGATAACCAAATCAAAAGCTATCTGGTCTTCGGTTTGTGGATTGGTAAGTGGCTCGATAACCCTGATAAAATCGGCAAATGAACCCGGCCAGCCGTGAATAAGCATGAGTGGGGTAGCATTGGGCCTGGTTGATTTAATATGTAGGTAATGGATATTCTGCCTATCTATTTCGGTAATGAATTGTGGAAATTGATTGAGGATAGCCTCTTGTTTTTTCCAGTCAAATTTGTTTAGCCAATAGTCTGCTACTTTTTTTAAATAGGCAGTCGGTACGCCTTTTTCCCAGTTGTTGTCAATAGTTGAAGCTGACCAGCGGGCGTTGGCCAATCTTTGATTGAGGTAGTTAATTTCGCTGTCAGGGATTTGAATTGTGAAGTTCTGCATGATTTTCGAATTTTGATTGTTAAACTTTGTTGATACAAAATTCGTCATCACACGGTTTTTCGACGATAACAATTGTTAATAAACGCTATCGCCTGTTTCTGATTCTGCTTAAAGAAACGGAGGTGATACCCAGAAAAGAAGCGATATAATGTTGGGGCACTCTTTGAAGGATTTTAGGGTATTGCTCCAGTAATTCTTTATAGCGTTTTTCGGGGCTGTTTTTTATTCTGGACAGAAAGAGTTTTTCGATGTATAGGAGCCGTTGAACGGTTTGTTCTTCAATGTTCTGCTTGATTAATGGCGAATTGTCAATGATTGTCAGATAGTCTGCCTTGGTCAATGAATGTACGATAGATGGTTCGAGGCTCTCAATCGAATAAAGGCTTGGTTGATTGTAGCGGAAACTTTCGGCCGATGAAATACCCTCACCCTCAAAGAAAAACTGAAAAGTAATATCCGTCCCATCGTTATTGAGCGAAAGCCTGAAACAACCTTTTTCGATGAAGTAAATTTTCTTAGCGATTTCCCCCTCTTTCAGTAGAATTGTTTTTGTTGGAATCTCTTCTCGCTTGAACAAATGGCTGAATTTCTGCCATTCTGATTGTATGGTTGATTCGGGGGTGGGCATTGCTTCAATTCTATTTTAGGATTAGAGATAGTTGAGATACTCTTTTATAAATGTCTTTTCCTCAATATTATACCAATCCAAAGGAAGTAATTTTGTATATACTATATGATAAGCCCTTTCAAAAAGTTCATCAAAAGTAATAATCTCAACGTTTTTATTACCTCTTCTAAATCTTTCAAATGAATCACTTTTTATATTCTCTTCTCGCTTTCTTGCATGTGGAAATTCAATATTTCTATTTCCTATTATTAAT
>CBIHRH010000155.1:0-9227 GCA_966212365.1 uncultured Emticicia sp.
ATTACTCTTGGCGGATTTATTTGTGTTACAAATGCATTAACAGCGGTATTTGATCCATCAAAATAAACAGCCCCATTAAAGCGTAGCTCAGGCCCTGCATACCACCAGGATTCAATTGCATTTATATCCGGACATTTAATATAGGCTATTTTATCCTGACCTCCTGAAGCTCTTAATGCGGAAGGTCTGGCATGTTTACTATTAGTTATTTTTACATTATTGATATTAGTTAAATAATCAGGTCTATCATCTTGTCCAACAATTATTACGGGAGCATCTGGATCTTTTGTACCATCTAAATAATAGATTTCACCCTTCGAATCAAATGCTTTTACAATACTTGATTCTTCAATTACAGGCGATGCAGCAACTAAAAGTTTATGTGTCTTCGGATTCCATTTTAAGATTTCAACAGGTATACCAATGATTATCTTACTGTCGTTTAAAACAATTTCATCAATTCTATTTTCAGATTCTAATTGGTTTTTATTCTTACTTTTAGTGGCTAGCAATGATTTTAATGTTTTGCCATTGATTTTCTGTTCTTTTGCTATTGCTAATGGGAAATAATAATCTCCATGATACATCTTTTTTGATTCTGATAGAATAAACTCTCGTAAGTCAATGTTATCTAAATTCAAAGCTAGTTGAAGAGCTACTTCTTCATATTGAGTTTTCAACTGTTCTTGAATTTTAGTATAAGTATTTTCTCTAACTTTTTCCAGAATATCTTTATTTACAATTGTCGTAGGAAGTAGTGTGGGTTGTTGAGGAAATATTTCATTTTTAGTTGCTCCCATATTCTCAATTTCCGATTGTTCCTCACAAGAATTTAAAAGGAAAATTGAAGTTAAACAAATTAAGATAACAAATCTTTTCATAAATTTACACTGTTTAATTGTTAATAGTTAAACTCATAAGCCTCCCATAGTCCACCAAGATTTTCGGGGGGCTTACTTATTACAAATTAAAATTATTCAGTTCGAGAGTACAAGAGACATTATCGGACAAAACCTGACATTTTTAGACATGTTTAGTTATCTTCGGATAAAAACTTGCTTTTCATCAATTTTTGCAGTTTGGGACTTATCAGACCTGAAGGGACTTCTATTTCATGCTTTTCAGTCCAGCGTTTTAATGTGCGAGTAGAAATTCCTAACTCTAGGGCAATTTCCTTTCTTGTTTTTAATTTGTGTGTTTCCATTATTAGTTGTTCACATGCAATTTTATATATAACGCAAGGTAAAGCTTTGTAATTTAAAAAAAAATAAAATATTAGCACGAAAAATAAAATCCTCATAAGGTTTTATGCATATTTAAACTAAAAAAGCCCAAAAACTCATCGTTTTCAGGCTTTTTTAATGTTTTTACAATTCTACTTCAAATCACTACTAATCGTAAAAAGAACGATTATTACTAAAATATCTAACACTGGCACTAAACTTACTTTAAAAGCAAAGTCGTAATTGTGGCGTACGTACGCAATCCATGAAATAATTTGTGATAAGATAATTAAGACAGGTAAAGCAACAAGAGTTCCAAAAATCAACCATGTTCTTCTACTAGCTCCTGAGTCAAATACAAAAGGAGACATAATAGCACCCAATGCAGCAGGAATCAGAATAAGTAGCATAACGATGTTAGCAATTAAACTACATGTTTTCATAAGGGGTTAGTATTTAAAGGGTTAGATTAATCAAATATAAGTCATTCTTAACAAAAAAATTTATTTTTTTAATAAAAAAAGCGTGTAATTTTAACATTCCAAACTTTTATGAATAACTCATCACTGTAATTTTTTATTTTCTGGTCAATCTCCGTGCCAAGTAATGAAAAGTTGCTATGATTTTATTAACGTCTTACGCATGACCTCAAAAACGAAATCTAACAAATTCCGTTCATTACTTCTATTATTCATTTTCTTCTTCTCCGGCTTTGCAGCCCTTATTTATCAGGTAATCTGGCAACGTTGGTTAGTCTTCTATACGGGCATCAGTTCAGTCAGCATCAGCCTTATTGTATCGGCTTTTATGGCGGGGTTGGGCTTAGGCTATTTAGCAGGTGGACAGTTAGCCGACCGGGCAGGAAAAAATCGACCTATCTTACTCTTTGTGTTAGCCGAATCGGGCATCGGGCTTTTTGCTTTATTTAGTAAAAGCATCATTTATGATTGGCTATACCAGTCTAATACCTTGCAGGCAGGCTCCAGCTTTCAGATTTATCTGATTCTTTTTCTGGTATTGCTTTTTCCCACTTTCCTAATGGGCTTGTCCTTGCCATTATTATCTAAGGCATTTGAAGAAAAAACATCTGAAAACCAGGCCAACTATATCAGTTTATTGTATTTTACCAATACATTCGGGGCAGCCATCGGTACGTTTGTTACTTCCTTTATACTTATCCGTGTGATGGGCTTTGAGAATGCCGTACGTTTGGGAGCTTTCTTTAATTTTGCCTGTGCCATTACTTCCATTATTATTTATTATTGGGAAACCAAACGTAACGGTAATTCTAAAAAAGAAGAAGAACCTATATTTATTCCTGATTCCAAGGCAAAGGGATTCTCATGGAATCGAAATTTTCTCTACTGGATTCTGCAATATACAACCTCCGGCTTTATGGCCATCTGCTTCGAAATCATGTGGTTTCGGATGATCGAAACCATGATGAAATCAGTAGCCCTCACTTTTTCTATCATTCTGGCAATCTATCTGGGTATGATGGCCATAGGTACGTATTTTGGGGTTCGATTCACGAAAAATTATAAGGGTAATCGGTTAAGATTATTTCTCAATTCCCAATATTTCCTATATTTTTATACGATTGGTTCTATTGTTCTCCTACAATGGCTTATACCTGCCATCCCATTTCTATTTGATTATTTTAAAAGCTATGAGACCTCTTTTGCCACCCATATAGTAATCTCTACCATGTTCATCATTCCGATGTTTCTGATGGCTGTTCCGACCTTTATCATGGGCTTTAGCTTTACTATCTCCCAATTAATTATCCAGGATAAGTTTGAGGAAGTAGGCCGTAAAGTAGGTTGGTTACAATTTATGAATATTGTAGGCTCAACCGCTGGAGCATGGTTTGTAACCCTGGTAGGGTTTAATTATTTAGGCACATCTCTTACCATCAAGCTTATCAGCCTCATTGGCTTAGTCTATATTTTCATTCTGCATAAACATCGGTTCAACTCTCTGTTCATTCTTATCAGCATGGCAGCAGGACTTATTCTGACAGTTGTTCTGTTGCCATCAAACGAAAAATTCTGGATGAAGTTGGGGGGTATGACGAGTGAGAAAGATTTCATTATCAGAGAAGACGAAACAGCTGTGTCATTTATTAAGACTTTTGGCAATGATTCGTTTGTGTATACCAATGGTTTAGGCCAGAGTATGTTTCCTTTCAATCAGGATAATACACATATTGTTCTGGGCGCTATTCCGGCTTTGATACATCCTCATCCAGAAGATATTAGCATTATTGGTCTAGGCTCTGCAAGTACCTTGTATAATGCCGGAGGTAGAGAAGTTACCAAAAACCTGGATTGCTTTGAAGTCATTATTAATCAACCTGATGCAGTATATGAATTTGTACGACGTAGCGGAGATAGTTCAGCTCATTACATTCTGGCTGATAAACGAGTAAATCTGATTCTGCAGGATGGGCGCTATTTTCTGCATAGGAATAACAAAAAATATGATATTATTGAAGCTGATGCCCTAAGACCTAAATCTTCTTATTCAGGTAATTTATATTCAGTTGAATACTTTGAACTCTTACAATCAAAGCTAAAAGATGGTGGGTTAGCTATTACCTGGGGAGCAACTGAGCGTATTCAGAATAGTTTTTTGAGTGTATTCCCTTATACTTACGAATTTGGGGGCTTTATGTTGGTTGGTTCTAATACACCTTTAGAACTCAATGAAGAAGAGATTTTAAAAAGATTAGATGACCCGTTTACCAAAAGCCATTATGCCCGCGCAAATATTGATGTAAGAGCTTTATTGACCGGCACTTTACAAAGCAAACGGGTGCTACAAAATGGTACAACTAAAATTACTAAAAAAGTTAATCTGGATATGTGGCCAAAAGATGAATTTGATTTTGGTCGAATCTGGGAAGGTATTTTGAATGAGGAGGATTGACTATTTATCCAATGAATTATTAGATTTCAAGAAGTATTCGTAGAGAGACGACATGCATGGCGTTTTCCTTGGCCTTTGCAATTATCAAATGTTATTTAGGAAAATAAAATTGCACTAGATAATTGTAATATATTCATAAGCCCTTGAAGACGCCATGCATGTCATTTCTACTTAAACAATACAACATTTCATCAAAAAAGCACGAAGCCTTACGGCCTCGTGCTTTTTGTTTTATCTCAATACGAAAAATTATTTCGCAATTTCCATGTTTACTTCACGGGCATTGATGGTTTTGCCTTGCATGCCATCCAATACACGTTTTACATCTTGTTGAGGTACTTCTACAAAACTGAATTTATCATAAATATCAATTTGTCCGATAGCACGTCCTGCAATGCGGGCTTCTGAAGTGATAGCACCAACAATATGGTTTGGAGCAACGTTATCTTTACGGCCTAAGCTGATAAATAAACGAACCATGTCTGTTCTACCTGAACCACGGCTACCCGGCTCCTGACGTCTTTCTCTTGGTTCGAAACGGCGGTCACCACCACGTTGGTCTCTGTTTCCACTTCCATACTCACGACGGCCACCATCTCTGCTACCATACTGGCTTCTTGAATCTCTTCTATCGAATCTTGAATCCTGACTTCTTGGCTCACGGTAGCTATCAGATAGCTGTGCATCAGAGAATTCACTCTTCACAGCACCTACCTGCATTTGAATAAGGGCTGCCATGATTTGTGCATCTGAATAACCTTCTTCGCTCAATTCACCGATAATATCTTCGTAGAAATTATCAACACCCGAAAGAAGCGTCGCTCTTACCTGCTCTAAGAATTTACGGTGACGAGTTTTTACTAATTCATTGAATGTAGGGATATTACCTTGTTCAATTTTTACTTTAGTATAGTTCTCGATATCACGCAGACGGTATTTATCACGACCAGAGATAAGCATAAATGCCTTTCCGGTTTTACCTGCACGACCTGTACGACCGATACGGTGTACGTAATATTCTAAATCTTGTGGTACATCAAAGTTAAATACAGCATCTACGCCCGATACGTCGATACCACGGGCAGCTACGTCAGTGGCAACCAGAATAGTGGTAACACCTGCACGGAATTTACTCATTACTTGTGTACGTACTTGTTGACGCATATCGCCATGAAGACCTTCTGCGGCATAGCCACGTACTTGTAAATCACTTACAATTTCATCTACTTTTGATTTTGTATTGGCAAACACCAACATCAATTTCAAATCATGTACATCTATTAGGCGAGTCATCACCTCCATTTTCGCTTCTTTACGTACAGCAAAGAAAAACTGCTCAATGTTGGCATTTGACACTTCTTTTTTCAATGTTTTTACGATTTCAGGGTTTTTCTGAAAACGTTTGGTAATTGAAAGAATCTCAGGAGACATAGTTGCCGAAAACAACAATGTTTGTCTTTCTGTAGGAGCAAAAGATAAGATTTTCTCAATATCTTCACGGAAACCCATGTTCAACATCTCATCAGCCTCATCAAGGATAGCTAATTTAATATCGCTCAACACTAAAGTTTTACGCTCCATGTGGTCCATGATACGACCTGGAGTACCCACTACAATCTGCGAACCTTTCTTTAAAGCCAAAAACTGACGTTCGTATGACTCACCACCATAGATGGCTGCTACGTTCAATCCTTTTTTGTACTTGGCTAATTTCTGGATTTGCTCTTTTACCTGAAGTGCCAACTCACGGGTTGGGCACATAATCAGCACCTGTGTGCTTTTGTCTGTTTCATCAACTGCTTCTATGGCTGGGATACCAAAGGCTGCAGTTTTGCCTGTTCCTGTTTGCGCCTGACCGATTACATCGCCACCGCGCATAACTACCGGGATTGCGGCTGATTGTATAGGTGTTGCATACTCAAAACCTAGCTCTTCGACCGCACGAAGAACATACTCCGAAAGCGGGAGCTCGGAAAATTTTACTACTTCCATCAAGGATAAGATATTTGTTAATCGGAACCTACACTGCCGTTCTCACGCATAACCGTGACTGCCCCGAATGCCGAAAAAATAATAAAGCGAACGATGAGAACCACCCGTTGCCTGCTCTGAAAGGAATTTGAAAGAAAGAGAAACTCTTCGTGTCGAATTTTTATTACTGCAGAGGCTCCATACGGATGTGCCTTTCTTAAAACTTTTGCAAAATTAATATAAACCTTTCGATTTACCAAGGATTTCGCAAAAATAATTGTATTTTTTCTAGAATAGTGATTTTCGGAAGCCCAAAAAATCACTATTCTAATATCAAATGTTATTTATCCAATTAGTTGAGTTTGGTAACGGCCTGATATACGAGTACTTTGAATTTTTCTCCCAGATCGCCGTAGCTGTTGGGTACTTTCTGGGTCATGATTAAGCCGATAATTCCCTCTTTGGGATCAGCCCAGTAAGTAGTGCCATAATACCCCCCCCAATCAAAAGTTCCTTCTGATGGAGTAATCCTTGCTGCTTCTGCGGCCGTGGTTAATCCAAAGCCCAGCCCAAACTTGTTTTTACCTAAATTGAGGTCACCAATCTGGTTATGAATCATCATATTTACGGTAACAGGGCTTAACAATTGTTGTCCGTTATACTTACCGCCATTCAGCAACATCTGCAAAAACATGGCATAGTCAGTAGCTGTTGAAACTAACCCAGCCCCACCCGAAAAGTAAGTACCTTTCTTTGTTGGGTAATTACCCTGATTACCCGTTACTTTCATTACTTTTTTGTCTTTATCTTCAGTGTTTAAAGAAGCTAACCGATTAAATTTAGATTCAGGCAGATAGAAATAGGTATCATTCATACCAATGGGCTTGAAAACTCGCTCATGCAAAAATTCATCAAAACTTTTACCTGAAAGTACTTCTACGAAATAGCCCAGCACATCGGTATTTAAACCATAGGTCCATTTTTCACCAGGCTGATGGACTAAAGGCATTTTCCCTAATCTGGTAATGGCATCTTCAAGAGTATATTCAGGAGTGCCGATACCACTTGGAATCTTATTTTTGGCATAAATGGCAACAGCTTCTTTAGTACCAATACCCGCATAACTGATACCAGAAGTATGAGTCAATAAATCTCTGACAGTGATTTCCCTTTTAGCCGGAATAGTGGTATAAGTAGTATCTTTTTCATTGAATTTATCTAATACCGTTGGATTCTTGAAAGATGGAATATATTTAGAAATCGGATCGTCTAATAGAAACTTGCCCTCTTCATACAACATCATCACGGCTACACTAGTAATGGCTTTGCTTTGCGATGCAATACGAAAAATGATGTCTTTTGGCATTGGCTTTTTAGATGATATATCGTCATAACCCAAACCCTTATGATACACTATTTTGCCATTACGAACCACCAATACAACCGCTCCTGCTGTGTATGATTTGTCGACATACTCATTCACTACTTTATCAATTCGCTGCAGCCTTTGCGTACTCATACCCTGACTTTCAGGCGTAGCAGGTATTAATGTTTGAGAAAAGGTTGAATTGTGTAATAAGAAAATGAAAACGAAAGAATAAAGATATTTCATGATGTTTCAGGTTTGAATAAACAATACTTATAAACTTGTTTAACTTTTTTAATTTAACTACTATAAAATGACGCCTTGTATTCCTCGTTCAAAAAGGTTCCCACCATATTGGTAACCTTTTCCGGTTCCGTTTTAGTGGTCGCTACTCTGGCAGAATCCGAAACTATTTGCTGATAAGTGTAGCCAACCGCTCTTTTAAACAGGCTTCTTGTTACCTTTATATTAGCCAGTTCTTTCTCGGTTCTGACAGAATCTGAATTGTTCTCCAAGATTGGGAGTCTCCAACTGGGCACCCCCTAAATTTCCGATTTTGGATAGTGTTCTCAAAGTATTTTAGAAGATTTTTGATGAAATCGAACTGTTACGCCTCACACCGAACGGCTGCCCCATTAATTTGTTCAGGATTTTCGTTTAATTAAGTTTCGTAATAGCCTGATAAACCATTACTTTGAATTTTTCGCCTATATCTGCGTAGCTATTTGGTATTTTCTGAGTCATAATCATGCCTATAATTCCCTCTTTTGGGTCAGCCCAATAAGCAGTGCTATAGGCCCCTCCCCAATCAAAAGTCCCTTCTGATGGCGTCAATCTGGCTGCCTCTGCTTCGGTGGTCAGGGCAAAGCCTAAACCAAATTTTTTATTACCCAACTTAATATCGCCAACCTGGTTATGAATCATCATGTTTATCGTAACCGGGCTTAATAATTGTTGCCCCTTGTATTTACCTCCATTGAGCAACATCTGCAAAAACATGGCATAATCGGTAACAGTAGAGACCAGTCCACCCCCACCTGAGAAATAAGTGCCTTCTTTCTTCGAATAGTTGCCATAATCTCCGATAACTTTCATTACTTTCTTATTCTTATCCTCGGTATACAAACTAGCTAATCGGCCAAATTTAGACTCCGGCAGATAAAAATAAGTATCATTCATGCCAATCGGCTTAAAAATACGCTCTTGCAAAAACGCATCGAAACTCATGCCTGACATGACTTCTACAAAATACCCCAATACATCAGTATTGAGACCATAAGTAAACTTCTCACCCGGATTATGAATTAAAGGCAGTTTTGCCAATCTGTTAATGGCATCTTCCAGGGTATAAAAAGGAGTGTCAATTCCACCCGGAATATTGTTTTTGGCGTAGATAGCAATGGCTTCTCTGGTTCCGATACCTGAATAACTGATGCCCGAAGTGTGGGTCAATAAATCTCTTATGGTGATTTCTCTTTTTGCCGGAACAGTCGTATAGCTACTATCTTTGGGGTTGAATTTATCTAACACCGTTGGGTTCCTGAACGAGGGTATATATTTAGAAATGGGGTCGTCTAACAAAAACTTACCTTCTTCATACAACATCATAACAGCTACACTTGTAATGGCTTTGGTTTGAGAAGCAATACGAAAAATCGCATCTTTGTCCATAGCTTTTTTGGTTTCTATATCATCATACCCCAGGCCCTTATGATACACTATTTTGCCATTACGTG
>CBIHRH010000156.1:0-9192 GCA_966212365.1 uncultured Emticicia sp.
TTTAGAGTGTTACCTGAATGAATTATCAGATAAAATAGTAGGGAAAAAAAGTATAGTCATTGAACCGGGTGGGGGGACATCTATTACAGGAGTTGAATTAAATGCCGATGAAAGAATTTCGGTTACTATATCACCTAATCCTATCGAGGCAGGTATTACAATTAAACTTAATGGAGAATTAAGTCATACCTGGCGATTTGAAATGATTGATTCGATAGGGCGAATTTTGACGCAAGAAAATGACATTAATGAGTTAACAAAAAGCTTTTATTTGCCAAGACTCATTCCAAATGGCACCTATTTTATCAGAATCTATCTCCAGGAAGGTATTTTAGAAAAGAAAATTGTTGTGATTAAATAATTGCTATTCACTTATTCTTTAGGAAGAGGTTTAAACGAGAAGGATAGCCCAACTACTCTGCTTTTTCTATTAAAATAAATCAAATAAAACTTGGAATTGTCATATCTATTCCTTACATTTAGTCATATAATTAAGTGGTGATACATAAAAGGTAAGTTTTCGCAGACAAAATTTTTTAGACTCTTAAAATTTTTCTAAAAATGAAAACGATAGTGCTATCCCTCGCGCTGATTTCAGCAATTGCTTACGCCTGTCAGACAGCCAATTCTTCTACCGGTGGTTTCCATGACATCGATAAAGAGAAAAAAGAAATCATGGCTGTGATTCAATCCGAAACTGATTGTTTTTTCAAGAGAGATTATAATTGTTGGCAAAACCAATTTGCTCACTCTGATTACGCATATCAGGCCTGGAGTAATGCCGATGGAACTTTTGATGCCAGCGTAGGCTGGGAAAATAAGAACTTAGGTAAGTTTATTAAAGAAAATCCTAATGAAAAAGAAGAAGCGGGCAATAGCCATCCTATAGTGAAACGCGAGAATATCCGTTTTAAATTTTATGGAAACAATGCCGCACATTTGACATGGGATCAGTATAATAGTGACCGCCATCAAAAATACTTTCTGCAAAGCAAGGAGGTTCGTCTGATGGAAAAAATGAATGGTCAATGGAAGATTGTCAATGTTTCAGCTTTCTGGAATTATAAAGACAAAATTCCTTTGGCGCAAATTCAATGATTTTTAAAAAAAAGAGGCTTTGTAAGAAGCCTCTTTTGCATTGCAATTAAAAAAACCTTACCGCACGGGTTCGTAATTCCACTTCAAGTGGGCTCGTTTTTTTCTCTATAAACTGTAATTCTCCAGTACCAAACTTAACAACATAAGCGTAATCCCAGACAATAGTAACCCCTGTACTGTAAAACAGCGTTATGTCTTCGTATGAGCGCCAGTACCTGCCAAAATAGAATAAGGTAGGTGGTAATGTGCCATTGTTAAATAAAGTATACAATAATTGTAGCTCCCATGAATGGGGCAGTCGCCAGTCTAAATATTCTTTTCCATTATTATCATGGAGGGAAGGCCTATTAACTGCCTGACAGGCACCATACCAGTTAGAAAGGATACTTTGGTTTTTATTGGCCACAACCAGTCCATGTGTCCCTGTTGAATTTACGTAAAATACTGTGCCTCCTAAAGCTGTATCTCCAACTGCATAAGTTACAGTACCCGGTGCGGTTCCGGGAGTTTTCCAACTGGCTAATCCATTTGCATCAGATGTAAGTACTTTGCCATTCCCCTACGTGCCATCTACAATTTTGACGGTACCTCTCACATCCATGTTTTGGGCTTTTAGATGGGTACAAACCGTAAAAAGAAATACGATAACAAAGGTTAAAGAAGATAAATTTAGTTTAGCGGTTAAGAGGTAAACTTTTTTCATGTTAATAGTAGTTTAGACGTGTTTAGTTGTTTATTGGAAATTTGACACCATTATACGTAAAAAAATCATTTATTTTCTTTTCAGATTATATGGAGTTTTTAATCTACTTATTTAAAAGATTTCTATAGTTAAATAACTCATAAATAGCATCTTATAACTATTGAATGATTGGTGAATTTTGGTTTGAGATGCTTAGCTGAATATTCATTTGAAGGAATCATTTTGATAGACTTTTTTTCTTTACATTTGGAACTAAAACAAGTGTAAAAAGATTATCTACTAAATCAGTAGATTATTGCTTGCTATTAAATATTATTCATCTTTAAAATCATAAAGCTTATGTCACTTAGATTAGGAGATATCGCACCTGACTTTACAGCAGAAACCACACAGGGTACTATCCATTTTCATGAATGGCTCGGAAATTCATGGGGATTATTGTTTTCACACCCGGCCGACTTTACCCCTGTATGTACAACAGAATTAGGAAAAACAGCACTTTTGAAAGGTGAATTCGAAAAAAGAAATGTGAAAGTTATCGCTGTCTCGGTTGATGATTTAGATTCTCATAACAGATGGGTACCGGATATTCAGGAAGTTAATGGTGTTGAAGTAAATTTCCCTATCATCGCAGATGGAGACCGCCAGGTGGCTACTTTATATGATATGATTCACCCAAATGCTTCTGAAAAAGCAACGGTTCGTTCTGTATTCGTTATTGGTCCGGACAAAAAAATTAAATTGACATTAACATATCCGGCTTCTACAGGCCGTAACTTCCAGGAAATTTTAAGAGTAATTGACTCTTTACAATTAACAGCTAACTATCAGGTAGCAACGCCCGCTGACTGGAAAGATGGTGATGATACGATTGTTGTACCAGCCGTTTCTACAGAAGATGCTATCAACAAATTCCCGAAAGGTGTAAACGTAGTAAAACCTTATTTGAGATATACGCCACAACCAAATAAATAATTTGGTCTTAAATATATTTTAAGAGAAAACCGGAAGCAAAAACTTCCGGTTTTTATTTTTTGATTATTTTTGCACAATATTTGCGATAGAATTAGCATTAGAATATCGAAAAGATTTTCGCTATTGCGTCAATGAGAAAAAAGAAAAAGAACCTGACACGTACGACCAATCAGCCAAAACCACTGGTAAAGCGAATATTCAATCTAAAGACACTTTATGCTTTTGTTGTAATCTCGCTTATCATTTTATATCCCGTTTATGTAAGTGATGGTCAGAAATGGACTTATGTAGATAGCTTTGGTATAAAAGTACCTCTGCGCTACACTATGCATGGCATTGATGTATCTCATCACAATAAAAAGATTGATTGGCACAAAGTAAAAAATAGCAATGATAATGTAGGTGTAAGTTTTTGTTTCATCAAAGCAACTGAAGGCACTGACCTGAAAGATCAGGATTTTCGGAATAACTGGAGAGAAGCCAGGAAAGTAGGTTTAATCAGAGGTGCTTATCATTTTTATGTGCCTTGGGCTGACCCGATAGCACAAGCCAACAATTTCATTAATACCGTTTCACTGGATGAAGGAGATTTTGTTCCGGTGGTTGATTTTGAGGTGCAGGGATTGAATAAAAAAGTAAGACAGAAACTGGTAGCAAATGTAACTACGTTCATAGAGCACCTGAAAATCCATTATGGTGTAGAGCCTATTATTTATACCAATAAGCACATTTACCGTCAATATATAAAAGGAAATTTTGATGATTATCCACTCTGGATTTCGGATTATGATAGCAGAAAGCTGGAAGGATTCGAAAGTTCTAAATTAATGCTATGGCAACACAGTACTAATGGTCGCCTTGATGGCATCAGTGGAGATGTAGATTTTAATGTTTTTGTAGCTTCTAAAAGTCATTTAGACGATATTTGCGTCAAATAAGATTGATTCCTAACCCCTAGAAGGAAATATACTAATCAAATCAAGACCTCCCGTTGGGGACGGAGGTATATATACTATGCTACCTACTACAGATTTTACTCAAACTCTGGCATTTAAAAAACTTAAAAGTCATCATAAAACCATCAGTAAAAAGCAGTTAAAAGACCTTTTTGCTGAAGACAAAAACCGGTTCAAGAAATACTCTTTGAAATTCAACGATATATTGGTTGATTACTCAAAAAACAATATTAATGGCAGAACAATGGCCTATCTGATTGAATTGGCGCAGGAGTGCAAACTTTCTGAGGCTATTGAGCAGATGTATACTGGCGCAAAAATTAACCAGACTGAAAACCGGGCTGTATTGCATATAGCACTTCGTAACAGAAGCAATAATCCGATTCTGGTTGATGGAAACGATGTAATGCCTGAAGTGAACGAGGTATTAGCCAAAATGAAAGATTTTTCAGAAAAAGTTAATTCTGGTTCCTGGAAAGGTTATACCCATAAAACTATCACTGATATTGTTAATATCGGTATTGGTGGTTCAGATTTAGGCCCGGTAATGGCTACGGAAGCTTTAAAGCCATACGCCAAAAAGCTGAAAGTACACTTTGTATCAAATGTGGATGGTACGCATATCGCTGAAACTTTGAAAAAGGTTTCTCCTGAGACAACTTTGTTCATGATTGCCTCAAAAACCTTTACTACTCAGGAAACGATGGCAAATGCCCATTCGGCTCGTGATTGGTTTTTGAAAACTGCGGTTGATGAGGAATTTGTGAAAAAGCATTTCGTGGCCATTTCAACCAATCAGAAAGAGGTTGAGAAATTTGGAATCGACCCTGCTAATATGTTCGGTTTCTGGGATTGGGTAGGGGGTAGATACTCTCTATGGTCAGCTATTGGTCTTTCAATTGCCTGTTATATAGGGTTCGATAATTTTGAAGCCTTATTGACTGGTGCTCACGAAATGGACAACCATTTCAGAACCGCACCATTTCAGAAGAATATTCCTGTTATCCTGGCCCTATTAGGTGTATGGTACAATAATTTCTACGGAGCAGAATCTCATGCCATTTTACCATATGACCAATACATGCATCGTTTTGCAGCTTATTTCCAACAAGGGGATATGGAATCGAATGGTAAATATGTAGACAGAAAAGGTGATAAAGTTAATTACCAGACTGGCCCGATCATCTGGGGTGAACCAGGTACTAATGGTCAGCATGCTTTTTATCAGTTGATTCATCAGGGCACTAAGTTGATCCCGGCCGATTTTATTGCTCCTGCTATATCTCATAATCCGCTGGGAGAACATCATAAAATGTTATTATCAAATTTCTTTGCGCAAACAGAGGCTTTGATGAATGGGAAGACATCAGAAGAAGTTGTAAAAGAGCTGGCTGGTAAGTCACAGGCAGAAATTGATAAGATTGCACCTTACAAGGTTTTTTTAGGCAACAGACCTACAAACTCAATACTTTTAAAGAAAATTACGCCAAAGACTTTGGGTAGTTTGATTGCCGCATATGAGCATAAGATATTTGTGCAGGGTGTCATCTGGAATATCTTTAGTTTTGATCAATGGGGTGTTGAACTTGGTAAACAATTAGCGAATAAAATCTATCCTGAATTACAGGATGACACTATAATTAATTCTCATGATACTTCAACAAACGGTTTAATCAACCAATATAAAAAGTGGAGAAAATAAGTGGTTTTATATAACCTACTGGTAACCAGTAGGTTATATTTTTGTTTGAAATTTTCACTATTTTTTGAAAAAATAATTTTAATAGAAATTATAAAAAAAAATGGCGTTTACATTTGGAAATATCAAACATGTCTTTTACTTTAGCATCATAATTACAAAATAAGCTTTCCTAATTAAATAAAAAATGGTTAAACCGCACAAAAAGGTAGGCCATGGCGAGAACGCAAGTTCAAACTCAAACCCAACGTAAAGTTATCAACTGTTATGGGGGGCACGTTTGTGCCTCCCATTTACAGTAACAGTGAATCTAAAAATGGACTTACGTGCTTTTAGAAATATTGTTTACTTGAATTTACTACTGGGTTGTTGGCTAAACAGTAATTCTTTTGCATCAGACAAAGATCCAATCAACCCAGTAGTTCCAGACGAGGTTAAATTTGCGAATATTACTTTTCAACTGAATGATGTTACAAAGTACCTCATTCTGAATGAAATGAAAAATATTCAATCTAATCGGCAGGTGCTTTTAAATAAACTCGAAAAAGCGACTTTGTTCTTTCCAATCGTTGAGCCAATTCTTAGAGAGCAGGGTGTTCCTGATGATTTCAAGTTTTTAGTCAATTATGATAAATATCAGTCATCAATTGAAAAAAATGGAATGCCGGAGGCAGGTATGTTCTGGTGTTTAGACCGACAAAAGGCTGAAGAAGTCGACTTGCTGATTAACAGCCAGATCGACGAACGCAAACACCTGATTGTAGCCACCAGAGGAGCCGCTCTTTGTTTAAGAAGAAATAATGTATTATATAATAATTGGGGTGCAACCCTGTATTCATTAATTGCCCACAGGAAAATCATTAATCAATTAGAGATAAATCGCAAATGGTCAAGTACATCAGGTAATGACAATGAATACATTGCTTTAGATAGTCCGGCTTATATGGCATTATTACAGTTTCTTGCCTATAAACTGGTAATCGAACAAGAATTCCCGGCATTTAAACCGCAAGTATCTAAAATCGTATATGAATACCCGTATAGCAAAGGTAAGAGCCTGAATCGCATTTCAGCTGAGTTAAAAGTAGACCTTGCTGTGCTGAATGAGTATAATTCCTGGCTATTAGCCAAAAATGTGCCTGATACAGATTGCCAGGTTCTGGTGGTAATACCTACAAACCGATTTAATGAGATAAGGATGTTGTCTGAATTATCAAAAAAATCTGGTGTGCCTACTAAAGATCTTGGTTTTCCCTTATTAAAAAAAGAAACAAATCAGACAAAAAGTAAAGGCAAAGGAGGCATTTTTTACCAGATTAATAATCTGGAAGGATTACAAGCCGAAATGTGTGACAATGCAGTTACAATGGCTTATAAAGGAGATATTTCACTGAATAAGTTTATAGAATACAACGATATTAAAGAAAATGACCTGTTACAAATAGGGCAGGTTTATTATTTAGAAGAAAAGAGTGCCAAAGCGAGTGTCCCGTTTCATGTGGTCAGGGAGGGAGAAACATTATGGAGTATCTCTCAGACTTATGGGGTTAAACTAGAAAATTTGTTAAAATATAACAGATTTGAAACAGTTCAACGTTTACAAAGAGGAAGGATAATCTGGCTGCAAACAACCAGGCCCAAAAGCAAGCCGGTAGAGTACATAAATATGCCTGATGAATTGGAAGCGATTGACGCAATTGTAAGAGCAGAAAGTAATCAGGAAATGAATGAAGAAGTACGCAACAAAGAACCAATGAAAATCGATACTGTTATATTGGTTGATAAAGAGAAGACAGAATTAAAGGAAAATACAAGTATAAAGAGCAATACGAATGAGTTTGGCTCGGCAATAAAAGAAAAAGAATTAAATTCTTCACCTTTAACGCAAGAAATTAGGAAAGAAGAAACAATGAACTTAAATTTGCCGAAAACTGTTGATAAAGTTAATGTTACTACTCCCGTTCAGACAAAGAACGAAACTGAGAGTAAAGCCACACCTTCGGTTACGCCTCAAAGCACAAATACCTTAAAAGATAAAACCACAGAACAACAAGGCAATTTTTTGTACCATACTGTCAAAAAAGATGATACTTTGTTCAGAATTTCAGTAAACTATAATGTGACGTTGGACGAATTATGGAAATTAAATAAGCTGTCCAGTAATATTGTGAAGGTTGGAGTAGTGCTGAAAATTAGAAGTTTGTAAATAGTATAGATTCACTCAATAGCTCAGATTAGCCTCTGCCATTGGCGGGGGCTAATTTTTTTATTGAATATCCTTTACACATCTGAAACCCACATGCATAAGACTCGTTTCTGGAGTAGTAAATGACCTGCCTGAAACCCTATAACCGTGGCACCAGGATGGCTCACATAGAAAAGAACCTCCTCTTTGAACTTTTTCTTTTTTCTCACCAATTTCATTTTTGACATTAGCCAGAATGTCAGTATAATTGGTCTTCCAATCTTCGCACCATTCCCATACGTTGCCACACATATCATAAATACCTAAAGGAGATTTACTGAAAGAACTAACAGGAGCAGCAAAATGGAATCCATCAAGGGTTTTATCAAAATTCGGAAAAGTACCATTCCAGGTATTAGCCAGATACTTGCCATTAGCAACTAATTCATTACCAAAAGGATAGAGTAGCTTAGAATTTATACCGTTTCTTGCGGCATGTTCCCATTCAATTTCGTATGGGAGTCGTTTACCAGCCCATTGCGCGTAGGCTTTGGCATCATTCCACGATACCTGTGTTACCGGAAAATTGTCCGGAGCTTTATTTGCTTTTTTCCCATAAGGGTATTCCCAATTAGCGCCTTTTTCTAATACCCATTGCTTAGTTTCTTCATTTAGAAGGCCACCATCGCCAAATTTTTCCGCTTCGGTTTGATAGTTAGTTGCCAGAACAAACTTTCTGAAATCTCCAACGGTTACTTCATGTTCATCTATTAGAAAAGGCTTTACATGTGCCCAGAAAGTTGGCTTTTCCCATTCTACTCCATCTTCTGCGCCAATTTGGGTAAAACCTCCAGGCACATAAACCATATCGGCAGGAATAGTTTTTGGAGGATTATTAATGGCAGATTTTTCCTCAGGCTCTGATTGGTAAATAGTGATATTCTCAGAGAATTGAAATGAATCAACTTCTTTCTTGCACGAAAAGAGTAGCAATGAGCATAATACAACAAGATACTTCATATCGGTTAGAGTAAAGTAGGCCTAAGGAATTTTTGCGAATTATGTAGCTAAAGTAGCTTTAGATGCTTTAGATAAAGGAACCTGCTTATAATTTAAGGCAAAACGAGCCACAAAAATAATAGCAGTCCAGCGCTGATAATCATAAGGCATCCCCATTGTGAAATTCTGTATCACAGTAGCCAGAAAAACATAAGCCGTAAAAAGCGTAAAATCAGTAGTGGGGTTAAGTATTTCTTTAAAAACCCAGATTAATAATATTATATGAAGTGTTGTGAAAACAAAGAAACCTATTATTCCTAAATCATTAAGTGTCTGAAAAATTGGGGAGTCAAGGTATTTATGATGATAGCCATTACCAAAAATGACTGTCAGCCAATCGCCATCATCTATTCGTTCGTCGATGCTCTTGAATAAATTGGTTATATTGGTTACACGTGTAGAGGCAGAATCATCACCTGCTAATTTAACAGAAGAAGCAGTTTTAGTATCTGTTAAAGAGGTCACAATCCTCTCAATTCGTTCAGTAATGATATTTGAGACGTTTATAAAGTATTCA
>CBIHRH010000157.1:0-9153 GCA_966212365.1 uncultured Emticicia sp.
GCTTAAAAGTCCCTCCGCGCGGCGGCCGCTCCCCATTGTTGGGGAGAGGGACTTAGGGTGTGGGGTCGTGCCGAGCCAAATAGTATTTTGTGCAAGGAACTTTTGAGAAAGCCTTTTATCTTTTACTCAGTTTTAGGTCTTTATTACCTGCAAAAAAGTTTATTTCCTTCACAAATAACTCATCTCCAGAGCAGTCTTAATCAAAAGCGCCGTATTAGGTACATCAAATTTTACTAATAAACTGCTTCTGTGAAACTCAATAGCTTTGAGTGTAACAAACAATTTAGTGGCCATTTGCTGGGTAGTATAACCTTCTGAAATCAGAAAAAGCACTTCTTTTTCACGTGGTGATAAGCGGATTTCGCTGGTTGGAATAAATGTAGATTTACGGGATTTTTTATCGTGTGTCTCCATCAATTCTCTGATAAAGGCATTGATGTATTTTTTACCCTCATAAACCGCCTGAATAGCTTGTACCAACTCGGCTTTTGAAGTGTTTTTAAGTAAGTAGCCCTGTCCGCCTTTTCTCATTACCCGCTTCACTATACTTAGCTCATCGTGCATGGTCAGGAAAATAACTTTCAGCGATTGATGGTGATGAAGAATATAATCATGTAAGGAGAGGCCATCTTCTACTCTGGGGAACGAAATATCAAGCAGTATAATATCGATAGCAAATTTCTGCAGGGTTTCTTTAACGGCCTCCACATTATAGCATCTTCCAAGCACTTTTAAATCATTATTATCTGATAGTAATGATTCAATGCCTTCCACAAATACATTGTGGTCATCGGCAATCAGTAAATTAATCATGGTCAAAGATTGTATAGAAACCCAGCATAAGTTAATGAAATCCGCCCATAAACAATGGGCATATCTTTCGATATTATATCTTTATCGAATATAAAAGATGAGATGGCTAAAAACCATCTCTCTAACAATTTAATTTTTACTTTTTTCTCAAAATCCTTTAAAATCTTATTGGGTTTAATAGGTTAAAGTATATCAAAAATACAAGCAAAATATATATTGATAGTTGAATTCAGCTATATCAGCAGAAGGTTTATAAAGCTAAATTAATGTCAATAGCTTTGGGAATTTTAGGATAGGGTTTGAACGCACAAAAGTAGACAGAAAGAAATTGGAATCTATTAGGGGAAACCCTATTTTTCAGAGTAAAGGATACTTTAATCAACTGGCTATCTTTGCCATAGGAACTGAAATCATCACCGATGTGCCGGTGCTCGCCGGAGCATGATTCTGCCATAATACCTGCCCGCTCAGATACTCAATACGCGAAGTAACATTAGAAATACCACTTCCCTGGGGTTGATTATCCAGGTCAAAACCAATGCCATCGTCTTCGACACTAATCAACAGGTCTTTCTGATTAACTAATAGCTGAATGCTGATTTTATGGGCACAGGCATGCTTCATGGCATTGTTAACTAATTCCTGAATAACTCTGTACAACAAGGCAATCGCCTCCTGACTTAATGGAGGTAAAGACCCATATTTTTCGAGGCTTATTTTGGTTTTTCCGGTGCTGGGTAATTTGTTTATCAGGTCTTCCAGGGCAATCTCAAGCCCATATTTAGAGAGTGCAGTGGGATGTAAATTATGCGATATAAGCCTGATTTCCTGACAGGCATCATCAATAATCCGATTGAGCATCGTCCGTTCTTTGGCTGAAAAAGGCTTATGACGTGATTCAACAAAAAACTTGATTTGTGTTAACTGGATACCCAGACTATCGTGCAAATCACGGGCAATACGTCCACGTTCATTCTCTTGCCCTTGTATAAGCGCCTGTAAAGATTTGAGTTCAAGATTCTTGATTCTCTGGTTATGAATAATATCTTTTTGCCGGGTTATAGTATTTAGCTGTTTACGACCAACAAAAAGAGCCACCACTGCAAGTATCAGAAAAATAATCAGAACAGTGAGCAGTATATTCTGCAAACCCGCTTCGCGATTCGCTTGTTCCGTCAACTGGTTTTGTAATTGCAGATTTTTATACTGACTATTGAGTTCTTCCAAACGGATGGTCATGGTTTGCTCCGACTCGTAATATTGGTTAGAGTACAGAATGGTTTGCTGGTAATACTCATTGGCTTTCTGAAAATCTCCGGTTTTGTTATAGGCCATAGAAAGATGATAGCAGATGTCTTTGGCATAAGCTACATTTTTAGCCTTCCCGCTGGTTTCATAGGCTTTCAGATAGAATTCAATGGCATTTTTATAATTTCCCGATAAAGCCTCTATTCTGCCTAAATAAAAATTATTAACAGATATCAGCCATTCTACTTTTGCTTTCCCGGCATATTGCTGGCTTTGTTCAGCATATTTTCGGGCAAGAATCAGGTGTTTATGATTAATATAACAGATGGCAAGCAAGTTATGTGTATAACCTAATTCATAATCGAAACCTTTCTCAATGCAGCGTTTCTCAATGATTAATAATCGCCTGATAAGTGAGTAATCAAAAGGAGGTTGGTATTTTTTGGCATCAATAATTGATAATTCAGTATGAATTTCCTCTTGTAGTTGATTGGTTCGTTTATAATAACCTAAAGCTGATTCATAATTTTCAATCGCGTATTTTTTGGTGTAATTATCAAAATAGTACATCAATCCAATGTCCATTTTCGTGCTATAGTAATTAGCAGAATCTCCCGTTTGCTTAAAGTAAGTCAGGCTCGTCTGATAGGCTTCCAGACTGTATATATTAAAGCCATAATGATTCTGATAGGTATCGCCCAATTGTTTATACAAAAGCCCTAATTTGTCCGGATTGTCTTTGTTTTCTTCAATGGCTTTTTTTAAGCTAATTATATTGGCGGGTTCTTTTTTGAATTCAGGCTGAGTATACCCACAAAAACAAAAGAATAGGATGAACAGCTGCGCAAGGCCTGTTTTTATATAATAAAGGTTTTTCATACACCAGGTAAAGGTCAAATAGGGGTAATTCTACATCCTGACAAACGATGTGTTGTACGGTTGTAGAATTTAATTACTAAGTTATCTGAAATTTGATAAAAAGTAAATGACTAATTTAAGCGTTGTCATAATATATAATGATTTTCTTAATGACAATTTGATTAATATTCACGAAATAAGTATTCTTAAATTTCTGATAAAATATTATTAAAGATGTGCAAAGTGAGGGCATCTCAATAAATTAGGCATTCCATGAAACGTTTATTTTATGAAACTTAGTAAAATCGTCATACAAAAATGAAAAAGCAGGAGACATTCATCTCCTGCTAAAACCTTATAAATATTTTGAAAAAATCTATTTATAATACTCTCTGATCTGAAAAAGAAAATAACCAGAAATGAGAAACGTGATGATGGCATCAATGAATCGTAAATAGAATATATCACCTATCAGAAATAGCAGAAATGCATAGTAAGCCCATACCCAGCCTTCACGCTTACGATCGAACAAACCTTTGATTGAAAGTAAACTACAGAATAGCCCTAAAGTACCAAAAACCATCCCAAGTGACCAGAGTGGATGATTAAAAAAGGCTGTAAAAAGACTGGTAAATGCTGAAAAACCAATGACAAAAATGTAGAGTGGTACCAGCAAAACCATAATCCAGGGAGTTACTTTTACAATAAATTCTTTCCATTCCACGGGCAATTGAAAAGGGATAGTTTTAGTAAAAAGAGGGAGTATCTCTTTCTCTAAAGGTTTGTCGGCAGGTATTAAAGTCATGACTATAAATGGTTTTTGGGAACGTAAATATAAGTTTTGGAAACGGTTCACGATTCGAATATACTATTTAAAAGCATTTTCTAAAGGTTTTGTTTAATAATTGGGCTTAGTTTTTTAGCAAATGGTTAATTGACTAAAAAACCTTTCAACTTTTTTGATTATTTGGGTTAGAATCGAGTTATTTGTTGGGTTTTCGGCGAAATCTTTAAATATGGAAGAAAATAATAGAGTAGATTCTATCAGACAGTTTTTTAATAACGCTACTAGAAAGATAAGCGGAGCATGGGGGTGGTTTTTCGACCAGATATATCTGCTTTTAACCAGGATATTCGGAAAAAAAAGGGTAGAAATCGTCTTTATCTCTTTTTATAAAGTTATCGATAAGATAACCAGTACCTTTCGAGCCAGATTTGATACAGAGGGGAGATATTTCCCGCTTATCAGAGGCTTCTACAGAGTAGCCGTAAGGGTTTTTATTTTTATCTTCTTTTACTGGTTCTGCATCGAAACCAATTTCCTTTGGTTGTGCGGGGGTATGCCAAGTATTGAGCAGTTGACCAATCCTAAAATCGCACAGTCTTCTACCATTTATTCAAATGATGGAATCGAATTAGGTAAATTCTTTACCGAAAACAGACAAACGATTGACAGCGCACAGATGTCTCCCTGGCTGTTCAAAGCCCTCATTTCTACAGAGGATAAGCGTTTCTTTGAGCACTCGGGTATAGACCTGAAATCAATGGCAGGTGTAGCTGTCGGAATTTTCTCGGGCGGTGAGCGTGGGGGTGGTAGCACTGTTACACAACAGTTAGCCAAAAACCTGTATAGTACCCGTCGTAGTGAAATGAAAGGGGTATTATATTATGTGCCAATCATAAAAACCATTGTTTATAAGACCAAAGAGTGGCTCACCGCTATTCGTTTAGAGCAGAGGTTTACCAAAGGCGAGATTCTGACCATGTATCTTAATACTGTAGACTATGGAAATAACGCCTACGGTATCAGAACGGCTTCTCTAACTTATTTCAGTAAGGAACCAGATAAACTGAGCCCGGAAGAGGCGGCTGTATTGGTGGGTCTACAGAAAGGCACTACCCTATATAACCCTATCAGAAATCCGAAGAATGCGCTTAAACGCCGCAATACTGTTTTGCAGCTGATGGCTAATAATGGAGCCCTTACGCAAAAACAAGCAGACGAATTGAGTAGTACTGAAATAAAACTGGATGTAAACACGGAAGTTGACGAAGATAATAAAGGCACGTATTTCAAAACTGCGCTGGCACGTTTTGTAGAAAACTGGGCAAAGAATAATGAGGTAGATTTAGACCTGTATAAAGACGGATTGAAGATTTATACGACTATTGATTCTAAAATGCAGGATTATGCTGATAAGGCTGTTTCGAGCCATATGAGACGCCTGCAAAAGATTTTTGATACGGAATGGAAAGGAAGAAACCCCTGGATTTATGAAAACGGACAAGAAATATTAGGGTATATTGATACGGTAGCGAAGCGTACGCCTATGTACAAAAAACTAGCCCAGAAGTTTAAGAATAACCCTGACTCGATACATTATTATATGTATGAGAAAAAGAAAATGACAAGGGTATTTGTCTGGGGTAAAGATGGCGCTTCATCGCAGGAATTTTTAATGAGTCCAGTTGATTCTATTATCCACTATAAGAAACTTCTGCAGACTGGTATGATGGCAATGGACCCGTACAATGGGTATATCAAAGCATGGGTAGGAGGGATAGACCACGAATATTTCAAATATGACCATGTGCGCCAGGGTCGCCGTCAGCCGGGTTCTACTTTCAAACCGATTTTGTATACGGCAGCCATAGATGGGCCACTGAATCTTTCACCTTGCGATAGGCGTACAGATGAACCATTCAAAAAAGAATGGCAGGAAAACGGTGAAACTAAAGTATGGGAACCTAAAAATGCCGATGGTGTATTTACCTACGCCAGCATGACCTTACGTAGGGCAATGGCTCGCTCTATCAACTCGGTAGCCGCGCAACTTTCTGATGAAGTAAAACCTGGTGTAACAGTACAATATGCCCGGAAATTAGGCATTACTACTCCATTAGACCCGGTATTGTCCATTGGTTTAGGTTCGTCGGATGTATCGCTTTATGAATTGGTTGGTGCCTATGCGGTTTTTGCCAATGGAGGCGAACACGTAGAACCTGTTCTGGTTGCAAAGATTGAAGATGCCAAAGGAAAGGTAATTTATGAAGCCGAAGTCAAAAAACGTCAGGCTATCAGTCCGGAATCGGCATTTTTGATGCAATATATGTTACGTGGTGGTGTTGAGGAACCGGGAGGTACGTCGCAAGGCTTGTGGGAGTATGCCAGCGCTTTATTTGGCAATGGTGGACAAGCCGGAGGAAAAACAGGAACAACGTCCAATTATTCGGATGCCTGGTATATGGGCTTTACAAAAGACCTGGTTTGTGGCGTATGGGTAGGTGGTGACGACCGTAGTATTCATTTCCGCACCCGTATGGGTGAGGGCTCACGCTCGGCCCTGCCAATTTTTGGTAAGTTTATGCAAAGTGTGTATACCGATAAAACGTTGGGCTATAAGCCTGGGCCTTTTCCTAAACCTGGCATATCAATTAAGAAAAGCTATCAGGGTTGCGGTGGAGATATTGGTGGAATCAATGCGATAGATACAACTGCAGTAAGGTTAGATTCGTCTAATACTATTCAGCAAGAGGTGATTACTTTCCCTCCGAGAGAGCAACCGGCTAAGGATACTACCAAAAACAACCGTTAGATGGAGAAGTTGTTTAGGATTATTCCTTTCGTTTAAAAATGTGTTGTTTTGGCTACGCCTTCATCATTTGATTTGGCTCGCTCAAAACACCTCTATTTTTAAACAGAAACGAAAATCCTAAACAACATCAGATTAAAAAAAATCTTATAAAAAATATTAAATCATTACAACTATTATCTACGATTGGGAGTCAATGCCTTTGAAGAACTTAAACTCCCAATCTAATGGACGCAAAATTATACACAGCTACACCAATTAAATTAGCAGGAAAAAAGAAGGTAAATCCTGCAGAAGTGCTTTTTCTGAAAGCAGATGTAAACTATACCGAGATTTTTTTGCAGGATGGCGAAAGATTTATCGTTTCAAAAACTCTGAAAGAACTGGAGAAAAGATTCATCAATTTTAACTTCTTCCGTACGCATAAATCCTATATGGTGAATCTGAAATATGTGACTGGCTATCAGATTCATGAAGGATTATTGGTAAAAGTACAGGACGAACACCACGTGAGCCTTTCGCGCCGTAGAAAAGAAATTTTCCTCGATACCGTATCTAAATATAGAAAAGCAGGCTAATCAACTTGTATGATCGGAGACGATGAGCCATTTGCCATCAATCTTTTTTAATACAAGCGTAAAGAATCCACCGGCATCACCTTTTTCAGGACGGGTCAAGTGCCATTTTCCTAATACCCAGCAAGTGGTAGGCGAATGAAAATCTGTTTTCTGAATATCGAATTTGAGCTTACCCATGGTAGCAAGGTCTGGGTAAGTTTTCAGGTATCGTTCTAAGGTAGCTTTCCAACCATAAATCACCCCATTTTTGCCTATAAACATCAGTGAATCAGATTTCCAGTAATCTTCCATAAAGGACTTGATGTCTCCTTTGTTCCAGTTTTCATTCTGGCGATTCAACACTTTTAATACTTCCTGACGGTCTTTAGTATTTTGTGCATGGATTTGTATCGAAAATACAAGGCAAAAGATAACTGTGGCTAATGCTTTCATAAAATAGTTTAGTCTTTTGATAAAGATTTATTGAGTTTTAATTGAATAAGGGGCATTTTCGTGCCTCCTTTACTATCTTTGTACGAAAGTATAAATTTATTTGAATATTTGTGAGCAAGCAAGAAATCTGGTTTATTGTTAATCCATTTTCAGGCCGAAAGAAAAATCATCAGGCAATTATCAGCCTGATTGAAAATCAACTGAATAAGAAAAAATATCAGGCTAAAGTTATTCTTACCAAAGCGGCAGGGCATGCTACTGAACTGGCTTATGAAGCCTCAGAAAAGCAAGTACCTTATATAGTGGCTATGGGTGGCGATGGTACTGTAAACGAAACAGCCAAAGCATTGATTGGCAGCAAAACAGCTTTGGGTATTATGCCCTTAGGCTCCGGTAATGGATTGGCAAGGGAACTGGGTATTTCTATGAAACCGCATAAGGTAATTGAAGCGCTTAATAATGCTACCGTAAAACCAATTGATGCCTGTTATGTGAATGATATTCCGTTTTTTTGCACGGCAGGTATAGGTTTTGATGCCCATTGTGCCGATGTATTTTCAAGATTGAAAGGACGTGGGTTATTTAATTATATAAGAGTTGGTTTGCAGGAATTCTGGGCATATCAGCCGCTTCCATGTAATTTTGGTGGGAATGATTATAAGGTATTCAGCATTACTTTTGGGAATGCCCGCCAATTTGGTAACAATGCCTATATTGCCCCAATTGCGCAGATAGATGATGGTTTTATTGATTGTACTTTACTGAACCCGATGCCACTTTGGCAGGTGCCGGGTGTTATTTCTAAACTATTTAATAAAACTATTAATGAATCTACGTATGCAGAAGTGTATCGTGGAGCCAAATTTAAACTAAAAGGCCAGGAAAATCTGTTGATTCATTATGATGGAGAACCGCTAAGATTGGATACTGATGAATTAACGATAAGCATTCGTGAAAAAAGCCTGCATGTAATGATATGAAAAATAAAAAGCAACGTGAGGGTGTGGTGTATTCAACCAACCCCGATTTTGAATTTAACTTTGACGAAGAGGAAGAAATAGAAACCTTAGCCCCGCAACAACAGAACCTGAAAATATGGCTGGATAGGAAAGGTGGCAATAAGATAGTGAGTAGGGTAGAAGGTATAATAGCCAAAGATGAAGACTTACAGAATCTCAGAAAGAAACTCCAGAATTTATGTGGAAGCGGCGGAACTGCCAAAGGCGGAGAAATACTGATACAAGGTGACCACCGTGATAAAATTTTAGCCTTTCTGTTAAAAGATGGCTACAAAGCTAAAAAAGCTGGGGGATAGCATATTGAATTGGCGATACTTCATCGCCAATTTGTATTTTACCACCTTTCATAACCATACAAGTGATTCCACCGTGCCCACGCATGGCATTATATCCTCCTGAACCTAAGTTTTCTTCCATGCGGCTGCATGGGTGACAATAGCCTGTTCCTTTTAAAACTACTTCTCCAATCTGGAAAGTAGTGTCGTGAAACGCTAATAGATTAATACCTGAAACCACAATATTGCGTCTGAGTAAGGCAGGATCTATGCTTTCTTTTTGTAACATTTTAGCTACAGCTTCAATATGTTCCGCCTGAACTAGAGTCACCTGCCT
>CBIHRH010000158.1:0-9114 GCA_966212365.1 uncultured Emticicia sp.
TGCCACATTCCAGCCATAGAAGGTATGTCGGCTAAATACTCTATTCAGACTAATATCTTCAATAAACATTCTCAGAAATACTGTCAGCAAAAGCAACAGAGTTGTATAAATACCATATTCCCAATATTTATTCTTATGGAAAAATCGGGTTATCAGAAAATCAGAATTGCCATAGACAGCGATAAAAAAGAAAAGAATAAAGATATTGGCCGTAATTAATCCTACTATCAGCTTTGACTTCTGAGTGAAATAGATAATCAGCATGCCATAGACAATGAGCCATAGCACTACCTGTATACCTCTGAAATTGATTCTGGTTTGATTCATACTCAAATTTCATTTTTTAAGTCAATTATCCCTAATTATTTCGATAGTTGCCTGTTTTTTTTCGATGCTTTTCTACGTGCACAATCAGGTCGAAAAACGGAGTAAATCGGTCTAATAATGTTTCAATCGTAAGACCGCTGCCCTAATATTGTATCCAAAATATAATTATGAAAAAGCTTACTCTTCTATTGCTGATAGTTTTTTTATCCTATCAGCAATCTCATGCGCAAAAAGACTCTTACGTGATTATGGACATTGTCAAGGTCAAAAACGGACTTTGGAACGAAGCCCTATACTTCTTTGAAAACAACTGGAAAATTTACCGCGAGGAGGCCATTAAGCAGGGCATCATCAGTTCTTACAAACTGCTTGTTAATAAAGCCGATAGTGTAACAAATAATATCATACTCATTACAGAATACCCAGACAGCCTTTCTTACCGCAAAAGTGAAGAAAACTTCCGCCCGATTCTGAAAAAATTCCGTCACAATGGTCCGGCCTTCCTTAATGAGAAGAAACGCAACGACTTTATGGAAATTGTCGTTTTCAACACGTATAGGGTCTGGACTGACGATAAAGAAAAACGCAAATAAACATTTAAACCTGATTAATCATGCAAAAACTCATGCTTACCTTCTTTTGTCTTTTAATGCAATTCTCGGTTGCCCTGGCTCAAAAATCAGACCTCGAATTGGTAAAAGAAACTGTACAGAATTACCTTGATGGGGGCACCTATGGCGATACCGCCAAAATGGCAAAGGTATTTCACCCGACAGCCTTTATGAAATTTGTTGATGTAAAAACCGGAGAGTTCAGAGATGTGCCTATCGCCAGATATCTGGAGAATGGCAAAGCAAATGCCGGCAAAAAAATTGACCGTACTACTAAAATCCTGAATATTGATATTACTGGCACGGCCGCCCAGGCCAAATTAGAATTAGATATGCCAACTACAAAGCTGACCGACTATTTTAATCTGCTCAAAATTAATGGGGAATGGCGGGTAGTCAGTAAGATATTTGCGCGGGAGGATAAGAAATAAAATTTATACAGTTTGTTAGAAATCCATAAATCTATGTCAGAATTTTTGGCATAGATTTTTTTATTGGATTTTTCCAATAACTATCCACCTAAAAATCGTAATTTGTTGCACTCAATATATTAACCCCCTAAACGAATGCGACGCACCCTACTCCTACTAGGTTTCTTTGGTCTATTCATTCTTAGTTCCTGCCAGGAAAAATCTGCTTATGATATTATCATCAAAAATGGTCTGGTCTATGACGGCAGTGGCAGTGAGCCTCAAAAAGCTGATATTGCCATTATGGCCGATACTATCGCTTTTATTGGTGATTTATCAGGGCAATCAGGCACTAAACAGACGATTGACGCCAATGGGTTGGTCATTTCTCCGGGTTTTGTAAATATGCTCAGCTGGAGTACCGAAAGTCTGATTCAGGATGGGCGCTCGTTAGGAGAAATAAAACAGGGAGTTACGCTTGAGGTGATGGGCGAGGGTGATTCGATGGGGCCTTTGAGTGATTCTGTGAAAGCCTACGCCCAGCGATTACAAGGTGATATTAAATATAAAATTGAATGGACTACCCTGGGTGAATACCTTAATTATTTAGAAAAAAGAGGGGTCTCTACTAATGTAGCATCGTTTGTAGGAGCAGCCACTGTGCGCGCCAACGTATTAGGCTATGCCAACCGACCACCTAAACCGGAAGAATTGGAACGGATGAAGCAGCAGGTTAGAAAAGCAATGGAGGAAGGAGCTATGGGTGTAGGCTCGTCACTTATTTATGTACCCGGCACCTATGCCAATACGTATGAACTGACCGAATTAGCCAAAGTAGCATCAGAATATGGTGGTATGTATATTTCACACCTGAGAAGTGAGGGGAATAAGTTTGAAGAAGCGGTTAATGAAATTATAAAAATAGGCAAAGATGCCAATATCCATTCAGAAATATACCATCTGAAAGCAGCAGGGAAAGACAATTGGCACAAACTGGATAAAGTGATTGCCAAGATTGACAGCGCCCGTAAGGCAGGCATCAATATCACGGCTGATATGTATAACTATATTGCAGGGGCGACTGGCTTAGATGCATCTATGCCTCCCTGGGTGCAAGAGGGTGGTTTACCTCAATGGCGTAGAAGGCTGAAAGGAGAGGTTATCAGAAGGAGAGTTGGTGAAGAAATGCAAGCCAAACAAAACGACTGGGAGAACCTTTGTCTGGCTGCTGGAGCAGATAAAACTTTATTGATCGGTTTCAAACAGGATTCTCTGAAAAAATACATTGGTAAAACGCTGGCAGAAGTGGCTGCCATACGTAACAAAACCTGGTATGAAACGGCTATGGACCTGGTAATTGATGATGACTCCAGAGTAGAGGTAGTGTATTTCCTGATGAGCGAAGAGAATGTAAAAAAACAGATACAATTGCCTTATATGAGCTTCTGCTCTGATGCGGCATCAATGGCACCAGAAGGAGTATTCCTTAAATCAAGTGCTCACCCAAGAGCCTATGGTAGTTTTACCCGTCTGATAAGCAAATATGTGCGTGACGAAAAAGTAATTACTTTACAGGAGGCAATCAGAAAACTTTCTTCCCTACCCTGCGATAACCTGAAAATTCAGAGAAGAGGACGATTGAAAGTGGGGTATTATGCTGATGTACTGGCTTTTGATTTGGCTAAAATGAAAGACAACGCTACCTTTGAGAAACCCCATCAATTATCTGAAGGCATGATGCATGTATTTGTAAATGGGCAACAGGTATTGAAAGATGGTGTGCATACTGGTGTGAAATCAGGAAGATTTGTAAAAGGGCCGGGCTGGAAGCCCTAGGGTGTATAACGATTTTTCAAATCGTTTTTCGAAAAAACGATTTGAAAAATCGTTCCGTCATGGAATAGATACATTTAATAACATCCTCGCCGCATTTCTGCCGGGAATGCCACTGACCGCACCTCCTCTGGCTGCGCCTGAGCCGCAGATATAAATATGCTCATAAGGAGTTTCTACGCCCCATTTGCCAACGAAATCAGCATTTTCGGCGTAAAACCATGATAGACCATTATGAAATATATTGCCTCTTGGCATGCCTAATTCTTTTTCCAAATCTACCGAGCTTTTCGCTTCCAGGCATAGATTCCCATTTTTGTCGGTAGCCAGACAATCTTCTAAGGGTTCAGTTAAATATTCGTTGATGCCTTTCAGAAATTTGGCTACTACTTCTTTTTTGGCGGCCTCGTTATCTTTTATGAACAATTCATAGGGTAAATCAAGACCAAAGACGGTTAAGGTATGATAACCCTGTTGCTGTAATTCTTCCGACAAAATAGATGGGTCGGTCAGGGTATGGCAATAAATTTCGCAGGCAATCGTATCAGGAATTTTACCAGATGAGGCCATATCAAATGTGCTTTCCATTTGCTCATACGATTGATTAATATGAAAAGTACCTGCAAAAGCCTGTTCCGGTTTTACATTTGAATCTTTTAGTTGAGGCAATCGTTTCAACAAAAGATTAATTTTAAAAGCGGTTCCTTCTTCTATTGGTTTGCTTGGTAATGGAATATGCCCCAGCAATTTTTCTAATACTTTTGGGGCAGCATTGATTAGAATATCTTTGGTTATTACTTCATGCTCACTGCTATTATGGCTATAAATCACTTTCAATTCTTCCCCTCTTTCAATGTGTTTCACTTCGGCATTGGTTCTGAGTTCTACGCCAAAATCAACTGCTTTTTCAATCAATTGAGCTACCAGATTACCCATTCCTCCCTGTGGCACCCGCCATTCGCCTGTTTTATTGCCTATTATATGGTAGATAAAGGTCTTATTTTGCAATAAGCTCACATCATAGGCATGAGTATAGGAGCCTATTTTAGCATCTGTCATTAATACCCCACGCAGAATATCCGATTTCACATAGGTCTCTATCAATTTTCCAATAGGTTCTTCTACGAAGTTTTTCCAGAGTTCGGCTTGTCCATGTTCTTCAAAATATGCTTTCCACTCTTCTTTGCTTTTGAGCGGTACCAGAAATGAATCCCAGATTAAATTGGCAAAAGTTTGTTGTTTTTGCAGTATGGTTTGGTACCCCACCCACTCTTCTTTGCCATAACCCAGGTCTAAAACTGATTGCTTTGAGAATTCTTCGTCTATATTGCTGATGATTAACCCCTTATATTCACCATCTTGTATATAGGGCGTATAAGAAGCCGTATCTCTACGAAGCAGATTTATATGGAGGTCTAATTCTTCAAAAATCTCTTTAGGAAAAAGACTTACCAGATAAGAGTACCTAGAGAGATAAGCTTCATAATCAGGGAAAACTTTTTGTGAGGTAGTGCCTCCGCCTATATAGTCGTTTTTTTCAAGAATAAATAATTTCTTACATGCCATAGCCAGATAACAGGCAGCTACCAGTCCATTATGCCCTCCTCCTATGATGATTGTATCGTAAGTCATTGAGTGATTTAGTGAATTTGTGATTGAGCAAATGAGTGATTTTTTGTCAGAACTTTGATTTACCCGCGCGGCGTCCCCTGATTTTTGTGATTTATCTGATATACGATTTTATGATACTAATTTGTCAGAATGATAAGAAAAACAGTAATCATAGTTTATCAAAAATCAATCAAAATCAGCTAAATCAAAGTTCAGGATTAAATTCTTCAGCCGCCTGAATAAACACCTCTCTTATCCGGTTATTGAAAGGGTTATCAAAATCTTCAATGCGTTCGGGGTGCCATTGTACTAATGTCAAAGAATGGTCGTTTGGGGTTTTCCATTCCAAACCTTCTACAATTCCATCCTCTGATAATGAATTGACCACCAAAGTTTCAGCCGGTGTGTCTACTGATTGATGATGAGCTGAATTGATTTCTCCTGCCGTAGTTCCGGCAATTCTTGCCAGATTTGAATCCGGCACGACGGCTATCTGATGGTATCGATCTTTACCCTCATAATACTTTGAATGGTTATTCCTGCCAATGCTCGGAATATCACCAATCAGTGTTCCGCCTAAAAATACATTAGCAAATTGTAAACCCCTGCAAATTCCCAACAACGGTACTCTATGTTCAAAAACATATTCGCAGACCTGCCATTCAAATTCATCGCGTTGCTCATCCATAAACTCCGGATTACAGAGAAGAAGATTTTCCGGCTTGTTATAAAATTTAGGATGAACGTCTTCTCCACCTGTTAATAATATGCCATTACATTGGCTGATCTGTTCTAAATTATTTTCTTTGTACCCAAGTTTGATTATATGAACATCGTCGTTATGGCACTGTATCCATTTTTCATAAATCGGATGTTTTTCGCCGCAGTCGGTAATGCCAATTGTTAATTTCATCGAACAAATAGTAAATGATTTATTATAAAATTGCGCTGTGTATCCACTCAATAATAAATATATTGATAAAAACCAGACAGCAGATTTAACCTGATAAAAAGCCTTAGATGGTATGGTTTTTGAGTGCTAAAAACCAATTGCTCATACAAAAATTGTAATTTCCTGAGCCAAAAACAAGTGGATTATAAAATTGCGGTTGTAGCCGTTTCGTTACGAATAGATAACTTTTGTCACGATCTTTCTAAAAACAAGACATCTGCTGCACATATCAATGACATTTAATGTATTATTAAAATCTGATTTTATCAATGCCTGAATAAAATCAATAAACCAGGTTGTTTGATTGAGAGTTTAAAGTGGATTTATTTAACCAAAAAACATGACAGCTTTATTACCTGTTCCAGCTAACGAAAAGGAAAGATTACAAGCCCTGAGAAACTACAATTTACTTGATTCAGTAGATGAAGTTGAGTTTGACAGGCTTACCAGATTAGCCTCTATTATTTGTGGTGTTCCTATGTCTGTCATTAGTCTGGTTGATGAAGAAAGGCAGTGGTTTAAATCCAATATTGGCATAGAAGAAAAAGAAACTGAAAGAGACGTATCGTTCTGCCAATATACAATTATGGATACGGCTATACTTGAAGTAGAAGATGCCACACAAGACGACCGTTTCAGAGAGAGTCCATTAGTATTAGGCAAGCCACATATACGCTTCTATGCAGGCTATCCTTTGGTTGACCCCGACGGCTATACATTAGGGTCTGTGTGTGTGATGGATAATAAACCAAAGAAACTGAGCAAAGAGCAGGAAGAAGCACTTTCTATAATAGCTCAGGAGGTTATTTCACAAATCATCACACGCAAAGAAAAAGAAGACTTAAAAAACTATGAAACGCTTTTTAATCTTTCGAATGACCTGATTTGTATAGTCCAAGATGGATACTGTAAAAAGATTAATCCTGCATTTACACAATTGCTTGGCTGGACAGACAAGCAATTGTTAGAAAAACCAGTTCAGGAATTTATCCATAGCGAGGATTATGAATCTTCACGAGAGCATCTCAAGACTCTCACCAATAGCGTAAAAACTTTAACTATCAACAACCGATACAAAACAGCAGATGGCAATTATAAATTATTACAATGGGTAGTTACAAAAGACCCCAACACCGGGTTTTCTTATGCCATTGGCCGTGATATTACGGAGCAAAACCTAATTGAGCAGGAATTGGTAGAAACCAAAAACATGCTGGAATCCACCAACAGAGTTGCAAAAATAGGTGCATGGAAAGTAAATATGGACACCCACGAAATATCGTATTCTGATATAACCAAAGAGATTTATGAAGTAGGCCCTGAATATGTACCTACCATAGAAAACAACATTCTGTTTGCCAATGCAAACAAAGAGGTGATTGAAGAAATGATTAATGAGTCTATTCAGAACAGTTCATCATTTGATGTTGAGTTTGAGATTACCACTGCCAAAGGCAACAAGAAATGGATAAGAGCGGTAGGTAAAGCCGAACTAAGCAAAGGTAAACCAGCTATTCTTTACGGCACTTTACAGGATATTGATAAAGAAAAACAAGTCAGAATTGAGTTAGACAAGGTTTATACCGAACTAAAAGCCATTCTGGATGCTGATTCGGGGATTTCGATAATTACGAGCGATACCCACGGGACTGTCAGGACTTTTAACAAAGGTTCAGAGTTGATGTTAGGCTACAAGGCCGAAGAAGTGATCAGCATTCAGAAGGCAAGTATTTTTCATGATCCGGAAGAAGTCAGGAAACATGCAGAAAAAATAAGTGCCGAATTGGGTATCACTCTGAGATCTGTAGAAGAAGCATTTGTAGCCAAACCACGCTTAGGCATTACCGATACCAATGAATGGACCTACATTACGAAGGACGGGTCGAGGATTACAGTAGAATTATCGATAACGCCACTGACTGACCCGCAAAAGAAAATTATCGGCTTTGTGGGTATTGCCAAAGATATTACCGCCAAAAAGATCTCGGAACGTAAAATATTATTGAGTGAAGAACGCCATAGAGGCTTTTTCGAACACTCCCAGGGCTTGATGTGTACGCACGACCTGAAAGGAAGATTCCTGACGGTGAACCCTGCCGGAGCAGAATTATTAGGTTATTCGGCATCAGAATATCTGCAAAAGACCTTATTTGATTTGGTACCTTCAGAATACAGCAATGTGGTAAATGCTTATCTGAAACAAATAGCAGAAATAGGACATTTTAAAGGTTTGATGAAAGTACAACACCGCGATGGCAGCATTAAAACCTGGATGTATAATAATATTCTATCAGAATTGATGGACGGAGAAAAATACGTAATCGGGAATGCTGTAGACATGACCGAGCGTATTCTGATAGAGAAAGAGTTGATTAAAGCCAAAGTACAGGCCGAACAAAATGCTCATGCAAAAGATGTATTTCTGGCTAATATGAGCCATGAGATACGCACGCCGATGAATGCCATTGTAGGGTTTGCCAATTTGCTGAAAGATACACCACTTAACGAAGAACAAGCCGAGTTTCTCTCTTATATCATTACCTCGACCGAAAATCTCCTGGGTATCATCAATGATATTCTGGATATTTCGAAAATTGAGTCGGGGCATATTGTGATTGAGGAAATACCTTTCAGTGTGAAAGAGATTGCGAAAACAGTAAAGAATATTCTGAAAGGAAAAGCCAATGATAAAGGTTTGGAACTGGATTGCGCAGTTGATGAAAGTATTCCGGCTACGTTGTTAGGAGACCCGACAAGGCTTAATCAGATATTGCTCAATCTTGCCAATAATGCAGTTAAGTTTACTACCAAAGGCTCGGTGAATATCATCGTTGAGCAAATTGGCAGTACCGATACTGAAAGCACCATTTCTTTTAAAGTAGCAGACACGGGTATTGGTATACCAAAAGATAAATTACAGATGATTTTCGATCGCTTTACTCAGGCCAACTCTGATACTACCCGTAAATACGGTGGGACGGGCTTAGGATTAAGTATCTCGAAATCATTGGTTGAATTACAGGATGGAACTCTTACCGTAGAAAGTATTGCTGATGAGGGGTCAACTTTTGGATTTACTCTCACTTATAAAAAAGTAAAAGAAGAAGAGAAGAGTAAAAATATTAATAATATCCAACTTGTCAGCGACAAAAAGGTTCGTGTTTTATTAGTTGAAGACAATGTGCTGAATCAGAAACTGGCTTTGCGCGTGCTTGAAAAGTTTGGTTTTACCAGTGATTTGGCCCAGAATGGCCGAATTGCCGTTGAGAAAGTCAGAGAGAACAGGTATGATATTATTCTGATGGATTTACAAATGCCGGAAATGGATGGGTATCAGGCTACTACATTTATACGCCAGGAATTGAAAGAC
>CBIHRH010000159.1:0-9083 GCA_966212365.1 uncultured Emticicia sp.
TTCTTTTAGTGGTATTTGCCGCTATTTCTCAAAATAGATTTTCTTTTTCAGGCACAGTGACCGATGCCGCCAACGGACAGCCGATACCGGGGGTTGGTGTGTTTTTTTCCGGTATCAGCAGAGGGGCTTTAACAGATAGCAGTGGAAAATTCAGTATTTATCTGCCAAAGTCAGGCTATGTAGTTACCGTTCGTGCTTTAGGATATAAAATAGAATCTTTCAATATCAATCTGAATCAGAATCTTACCAGAGACATAAAACTCAACTTACGTGTAGATGAACTGGCTGAGGTAGAAGTAAAAGCTACCAAAGAAGACCGGAACATCAAAGAAACACAAATGGGTGTAGTAAAACTGGAAATGAAAAACCTGAAAAAAATTCCGGTAGTATTCGGAGAAACTGATATTATCAAAGCGCTTACCTTACAGCCCGGTATCACAACAGTTGGTGAGGGGGCCGGTGGTTTTAATGTAAGAGGCGGACGGGTTGATCAGAATCTGGTCTTGCTGGACGGTATGCCGATTTATAATACTTCACACTTACTGGGTTTCTTAAGTAGTATCAATTCTGATGCTTTATCCGGCGTTACTCTCTATAAAGGCGGTATTCCTGCTCAGTATGGTGGAAGGTTATCTTCATTGCTGGAAATGAATACGAAAAGCGGCAATGCCGAAAAACTGACAGGCTCGGTAGGTGTGGGTTTAATTACAAGCAAAGTAGTATTAGAAGGGCCGATTCTGAAAGACAAAATTACCTTTATGGTAGCAGGTCGGGTGGCTTATCCGAATTTCATGATTAATCAGTTTCCGTCGCCAACTGATAAAAGCAAAGCCTTTTTTTATGACCTGAATGGGAAAGTACAATACAAAATAAACACTAAAAATATCCTGACGCTAAATAGCTATCGCAGTTTCGATAATTTCAAATTCGCCGATGATACCCTCTATTATGCCAAAACCCAAACATTAAGCCTGCAATATAGCAGCCTTATCAGTAAGGCCCTTACAATTAATGTGCAGGGTATTTATTGTAACTACGATTTTGGGACACAGGGTTTCAGAAAAGATTACGAATTTACCCTCAACTCAGGTATAAGGCATAATGAATTGCGTGCTTTTGCGCTCTACACTCCAAAAGAGCAGATTAAAGCTGAAATAGGGGTCAATGCGGTAGATTATAGCATTAGTCCGGGAAATTTAAAACCTGATGTGGGTACCTCAAGTATTATTAATCTGAATCTGCCCAAAGAATTTGCCCGTGAAATTTCGCCATATATCAGTATAGATTGGTCAATTACCTCAAAAATCAGTTTACAGGCAGGGGCTCGCTACTCTACTTTTCAGAATTTAGGACCTAAAGAGGTTTTTGATTATGCTGAGGGACAATCCAGAACGACGCAGAGCATCACCGATAGTGTATCCTATGCCAAAAATCAGGTGATTAAACAATATGGAGGTATAGAGCCACGCTTATCGTTACGCTTTGCTATTACTAAAAGTTCGGCTATCAAGCTCAGTTATAACCGCATGCGCCAGTATCTGCATCTGATTTCGAATACAACTGCCATCTCTCCTGTTGATTTCTGGAAAGTGTCAGACAAGCATATCCCACCACAGATTGCCGACCAGTTGTCTTTAGGTATTTTCAAAAACTTTAAAGACAATACTTACGAAACATCCATAGAAGCGTATTATAAAGACATTCAGAATCTGGTAGAATATAAGAATGGGGCAAGGTTATATTTCAACCCGACTATTGAAACCGAATTAGTAAAAGCTATTGGAAATGCCTTTGGGGTTGAGGGGAGTATTCAGAAAAATAAAGGTCGTCTGAAAGGTAGTTTGTCTTATACCTATTCAAGAACCTTGGCAAAGGTTAATTCTGATTATCCAACCGAGCAAATCAATAAAGGGCATTGGTTTCCGTCTACTTTTGATAAACCGCACAATCTGGCCATATCTATTCAGCAGTTTATCAGTAATGGCTGGACATTCTCTGCAAACTTTGTCTATGCCTCGGGCCGTCCGGCTACTTATCCTGACCGTACTTACCGCTTATTAGGCAAAACGGTTATTGATTATTCAGCCCGTAACCTGGATCGTATTCCTGATTATCATCGCCTGGATATGTCTTTATTAAAAGATACCCGTAAAACACCAGAACAAAAGAAGTATTATACTTTTTCGCTTTCGTTCTATAATATTTATGGGCGTAGGAATCCTTATTCAATCTATTTTGTGCGATATAATAATTCTATTCGCTCCTATCGTTTGTCGGTTTTCGGAAATGTCATACCTGCAATAGCTGTTACTTACAATTTTTAAACAGATGAAACGAAATATCCTATTCATAATTATTGCTATTGTTGTTCAGCTATCGTGTGTAGAGCAGGTGGAATTACCCTATAGAAACGAAACGCCGGTACTGGTGGTAGATGGAGAAATAACCAACGAAGCCCCCCCTTATAACCTGCGCTTAAGCTATTCAGGTAAATTTGTCTCGGGGAGTATTATCACTTCAAGATTGGCAGTAAACGGGGCAAGAGTTATTCTTACCGACGATGCTGGTAATTCTGTCCGTTTCCGTCAGAACATCTACGAACCGGCCTTGTATCAGACCGATAATGATTTCAGATGCCAGGTAGGTCGTTCTTATTCGCTACGTATCGAAATGCCTGATGGGAAAGTATATATTACCAAACCCCAATTGATGAAAGGAGTACCAACAATCAATACTATCTATGCCGATAAAACCAAAGACTTTATCCGTACTTATATTGATACGAAAGATGCTGAAAACTCAACAGATTATTATCGATGGAAGAGTTATTCGATTTCTCTGAAAATAACCAGAGGCAGTGGCGCTAATACCTGCGCTTTTTCTTGTTGGGCTTATAATAGGGATGAAGGCGCCAATGTTTTTGCCGATACTTATATCAATGGGAAAGATATAAAAAAACGCTTGGTTCATTTTTCGCCAATCGACCCTGACGCTCCCTTAGCCAGACATTATATTGAAGTAAAACAGATGTCGATTTCAGAAGAGAGCTATCTTTTCTGGCAGCAGTATGAAGAACAACGAACCCGTACCGGGAGTATTTTCGATCCATTGCCTTCGACTATTATCGGCAACATCGTGAATGAGAAAGATGATAAGGATTTTGCCTTAGGCTTTTTTGGTGTTTCAGGCGTAAGTATCAAACGCTTGCTTGTTGACCCCTCACAGGTTAGTTTTTCTAATGAGGCAAGTATCGGACTTTTGCCGCCTTTGATACCTGCAGAAAAACCTACTACTAATTGTCAAACGACCTATCCGGGTTATGGTTGTACGCCACCGACTATTTGGGAATAAGCACACTGGATTTTAATAAGAAATTTTTATGAAAAATATATATAGAATAATTCGTTGGGTGAAATTACTCAAAGGGTTTAATATACCGTCCCTAAGGGACTTAAAAGCTGCCTTAGCTGTTTTTCCTACCGATATATTATCCCTACGGGATATTTTTAGTCCCGTTAGGGACGATATATCGGTAGTAAGAACAGGTTTTTTTACACCTAGGTATCCCGTAGGGATAATATATTCTAATTTCACCCAGCACGTAAATAGAATACTAATAGTCAGTGGGATCACAGCCGGAATCCTTGCCTGTGAGAAGAAAGACCCCGGGCTTGTTGATGAGACGACCACAAGGGAAGAAGCACCTACCTACACGCCGGATTCACCCATGTGGCGCAAGTTGACTTCTCCTAATAGTTATTCCTTTAGTGAGGGGGTCGTAAAAACAGAAATGGAAGACCTCTATACCTGCGTAATAGGAAGACCAGATACCACCAACGATCACTTAGCTATTGATAATAGAAGCCGCATTGAAATGGCAGGGAATATTGATGCAGAAACAACCATCACAGGTACTTATATCTTTGAACAGAATTTCTGGAATGTGAAAAAAATGGAAGCTACTCCCCGATATGAACCTATGTTGCTGGGGCCATTTGCTGTCTTTGGCCGAACAGAGGTAGAATATTTTTCTTTATTAGGCGGTGGATTCTCCTTCAACGAAAGTTTTCCGGATGGAATCAATTATTATCTGGATAGCTGGATGATGACGGATTTTAATCAGACGGGTGATATAGTAGGAAAAGGTTTACTAACGGGCTGTATGATTAACAATGGCGGGTATTTTATTGAGAATAATGCAGGCAAGCAAATGTGGTACATCAGCAGGATTCGAGTATATGAAAAGCGCAAGCCATTTCCGAATAACTTTTTAGGCAAGTTTGCCATGGCATCAGCTGAGGTAAATAAAAAAGAGGTAGGATTTATGCTTTCAGAAAGTAAGAGTGAGAAAATACCAACCAGAGAATTTTATCAATACAATGACGCAGACGATACCTGGACAAGAAAAGCCGATTTCCCGGGGGATGATAGGTACGAGGGAACAATTTTTGGTGTAAAAGATAAAATCTATTACGGGCTTGGGCAAAGTAAAACAGAAGCTAAAGGTTTCAGAGACATCTGGCAATATGACCCTGTAACAGATAAATGGACTAAGTTTGCGACTTATCCGGGTAGTGGTAATATCAAAGTGGCAACAGCTAAAGTATCCGGCAAGGTTTATATTGGTTTTGGGTATTATGTAGGTGCAACAAAAATCAATACTGAGAAATATATTGGCGTATCTGACTTCTGGGAGTTTGTGCCGAGCCGGAAATAAAAAACCGTCCACCAAAATTGAAAGACGGTTTATTGATTTTTAGTTGTTGATTATTTGAGCTTTAAAGTCTACTTCTATTAATATCAGAATATATATTTATTCTCCTCAATCATTGCCTCCGCTACACGGCGGCGGGCATTTTTGAGGTTAAATGGTTCAATCTTCGTAAAACGTTTCAAGCCCATCAGCATTACTCTTAGTTCATCACCTTCAGCAAATGAGGTAATGGCTTCTTTACCTGCATTGTTTACTCTGTTTACGGCCTCATGTAGATAAATCATTGCCATGTCTTTTTGTAAGGCTGCGGCTGCTTCTCCTTTAATGCCTATCAGTTTTTCTACTCTTAATAAAGCCGATTCTGCGGCGTAAATTTCAATGCCCATATCAGCAATATTCATCAGAATTTCCTGTTCGCTTGATAGCGACATCATGAATTTCTGTACCGCAGCACCTGCTACCATTAAAGCAGCTTTTTTCAGATTTTTCAATACTTTCTTTTCTGCGGCAAATAAGGTTTCATTATCAGAGGCACCAAAATCCGGAATTGACATGATTTCTTTCGCTACGGCCATCGCAGGTCCCATCAAGTCGATTTCGCCTTTCATGGCACGTTTCAACAGCATATCTACAATCAACATACGGTTGATTTCGTTGGTGCCTTCAAAAATGCGATTGATACGGGCATCACGGTAAGCACGTTCCATCGGAGCATCAGCTGAATAACCCATGCCACCATATACCTGCAAGCTCTCATCTACTGTATAATCTAATACCTCAGAGCTATGAACTTTCATGATGGCACATTCAATTGAGAATTGCTCCAAAGCTTTTAGTTTTGCTTCGGCATCATTCAAGCCTTGTGCTTTCAGATCCAGAATAGCATCGTCAATATTTTGCCCAGCTCTGTAGTTAGCAGATTCAGAAGCAAAAATACGGGTAGCCATTTCAGCCAGTTTATATTTAATAGCCCCGAAAGTGGCAATAGAAACACCAAATTGTTTGCGTTCGTTGGCATAATTAATGGCATGTCCTAACGAACCTTTCGACCCTCCGATAACGGCAATACCCAATTTGATACGACCAATATTCAGGATATTTACGGCAATTTTAAAACCATTCCCACGGCTTGAAAGCATGTTTTCAACAGGTACCTGGCAATCATTGAAGAAAATCTGACGGGTATCAGAGCCTTTAATACCTAATTTATGCTCAGGCTCATTCATGGTGATACCATTAAAGGTTTTTTCCACGATAAAGGCCGTTAAGTTCTTGTCATCATCTATTTTGGCGAACACAATGAACAAATCTGCGAAACCACCATTGGTAATCCACATTTTTTGTCCGTTGATGATATAATGCTTACCATCGGCTGATAGAACCGCTTTTGCTTTACCCGAATTAGCATCAGAACCTGAATCTGGTTCGGTTAAGCAATAAGCTGCTTTCCATTCGCCTGTGGCTAACAGCGGTAAATATTTAGATTTTTGCTCTTCGCTACCATAGTATACAATCGGCAAAGTACCGATACCTGTATGGGCTGATTGTGCAACTGAAAACGAATGACCCTGACCCAATGCCTCTGCAACCAGCATAGAAGTATTGAAATTCATACCGAATCCACCGTATTCCTCCGGTACTGCTGTACCTAACAATCCTAATTCTCCGGCTTTTGTCATTAAAGATGACATTAATTCCGGTGATTTGGCATTATCAATTTCATTGAGACGTGGATGGATTTCTGTACGCAAAAAATCGCGACAGGTTTCGGCAATCATTAGTTGTTCTTCTGAAAACTCTTCCGGAATGAAAATCTGATGCGCTTCAACATCTTTTATCAAGAACTCTCCTCCTTTAATTGAGGCCTTATTTTCAGTTGCTACCATAGTATTAATAGTAAATTTTGTCTGAGTCAACAGTATACAAAAATGTTATGCTTGCATACTGTTACAAAGATAAAGAATTTTAAAAATATTATGCAAGCATACTATTGATTTTTTTTAGCGGAATGGACAGGCTTATTTTTTACGGACTAAAAACAGCAATTGCTGGCCATGTTGATAGACAGGTTTTTCGTCGGGGTCGTTGGTTTGAGTGAGTTTGAAAAGCGTAAGTGTATCTCTTTTTGATATAAAACCGTATTGGTCAGCAGTCCCTTTATTATTCAGAATAATCAGGTCGCCACTTTCATTGGCGGCACAGTCGCCGTTTACACAAATGGTGTAAGTGAGATATTTATCCCAACCTTTAATCTGCCCGAATCTATCGAACTGAACTATCTTAGCAGGAGAATCTCCTTCTACCATATCCCATGAGCCTTCTAATAAAGTTTTATTAACGGCAGTCGGAAAAGCAATGGCTGGGCTGTAACTCTTATCAATCAGGCTGCTATCGGCTCTGGTAAAAGTATAAACCCTGTTGAGAGCTTTGTCTATATAAGTTAACGTTTTGCTTGATGGATTATAAATGATTTCGGTTTCCGGGTCACGATTCAATTTCAGACGTAATGTATCTCCACTTCTTTTAAAAGGAAGCGTCGTAGTTTCCACCTGACCATTGAAAACCGTGATAGAATCGGGGGTATTACTAAATAATAGAAGTTCGGTGGTATAAAACGGAATATTATCAGCAACTGTCATCGGAGAATGGGTACTGGCAAGGGCATCTAAATATTCTTTATTAATCCAGTGTCCTGATAAATTTGAAAGTGCCTTTTCTTTTTCACCGGTGCTACTATCACAGGCATTTAATACAATAACTAAAGCTAAAAGGAAAAGATAATGCAGTTTTTTCATTGAAATGATGGGTATGTGTTTCTTTGTACAAATATACAATTGATTGAAAGATAGGAAAGAGCAGTAGTTTAATAAAAAAATCAGCTAAGACTCCCTTAGCTGATTAATCTATTTCAAATATCAGGATTTTATACGCTTTCTAATACTAGCCAAAGAATCATCAATCAATAACTTTCCATCTCTGAAAACCTCTCTCAACTCACCTTGTTTTTCTTCTTCCCAGCTACATTGGTCTTTTAACTGATAATGGCCTTGCAGGTCTTTGTAAATCTGTATCAATCCTTTGGCAGATTTCTTGGTGCCATCGTCAGTAATAGGGTCTTTATAAATTTCTCTTCCCTCGCCATTTACTTCGCCATAAGTGGCTTTCATGGCAAAGCCAAAGGTATCCCGGGTATTGTATTGGTAGGTGTACGAGCCGATGCCTAAAACCACATTGGTTGAGGCAAAACCTTTTTGTTTCAATCTTTCACATATCTGAGTTGCTCTGTCAATCGTGATACTATCACCATAAATAGCACCTATTTTTGGGATTAATTCTTTATACCCTTTGGCATTAGTAGTGCCACCAAAAGTATCCCATAGCAATTCAATTACGCCTTTCTTTTCTTCAATGGTTTTTCCTTCAGGATTCCCGGCGATAATATCCACAGGGTCTCCGGAATCAGGGCGGATTACTACTTTGCCCTCTCTATTCGTAATTTCTTCTTTCAAGGCAGGTAAATATTCGGTTAATACTTTCCATAAATCCCAGGTATCTGATACGATTGATACGATACCTTTAGGATATATATCTGTAATCAGACGTTTGAATGTCTCATATTCACCTTCATTGGTGCCCATACACATCACTGAGTGCTCGGTAGCGGCTACAGAGCCACCAATCAATTCGGTATCTGAATTGGCATTGTAATAAGTTTCCAGGAACTGTAAGGTCGGGATAGTATCGGTACCTGTAAAACTCAATAAATGCCCTGAGCCCGAAGTAACACTGGCTTCAATACCACCCATACCACGCATTGAGAAATCATGTGCCTGCCAATCGACAAATTCGGGTAATGACGAGGTTTCCTGTGCGTATTTATCTAAAATCTTTCGGTATTGTTTGGCTATCGTAGCCGATGTACAAGGCACCCAGATAGCCGTTGAAAGTAAGGTTTCAAAATAGTTAGTCAACCAGAAAAACTCAGGTTTGGTATTATACATCGTAAACATGGGCACACGTACTGGTACGCTAACACCCTCAGGCAATGCCTTGAAAACCATTGGTATATACCCTAAATCGTGCAAGGCTTCTATATGCGTGGTACCTACCTGATTTTCGCCCAGATAATTATTAATAAATCGTGCATATTGTTTCACCACCTCTTCTTTGGGCTGATTGAAAAAGTGATTGGTAAAATCTTCAATAATATATTTCTTCAAAAAATATTGTAAGCCAAAAAATACTACCTCATGGATATTTTCGATTCTGCTTTTTCTGGGAGTCCAGTTAGAATATACTAAGGTAGTATCTGTGGGGTATTGTCTCCGATGGTCTACTTTGTAGCCATCGGTCAATAATAAAGGATTCA